>NZ_JACGAU010000005.1:0-105510 GCF_020137595.1 Campylobacter sp. RM12640 | reverse complement strand
ATATAAAAAATACTTAAAATATTAACTTAAAGATATATTAGAATCTGTCAAAACAGATTCTAAAATTTATTTTAAACTAGCTAAAATTTGCATAGCTTCTACATTATCTCCTTGTTTTACAAGTATTTTATCTATTGTTCCATCACTCGTTGCTTCAATTGGAACTTCCATTTTCATAGCTTCAAGAATAAATAATTCTTGCCCTGCTTTTACTTTATCTCCTGCTTTTACAAGCACTTTAAACACATTTCCTGACATTGAGGCTAAAATGCTTTTATCATTAGCTATTGATTGTGAAATTTCTTGTTTTTCAATAATTTTTGAAGTATTTTCTTTTTCTTTTACTTTTACTTCGTAGCTATTGCCATTTACTAAAATTTTATCTTTTTCAATTTCTACATCATAGGTTTTATCATTGACTTGCACTGAATAAAGATTGTTAGAATTTGATTTAGTATTTTGAGAAATTTTTCTAACATTGACTTTTGCTTCACCTTTTAAAAATGCTAATCCTTTTTCTTTACAAGCTGCAACTATGAATAGATTTTCATCAGTTACTAAAATACCTTCTTTTTTAAGTATTTTTTCAATGTATTTAAGTGATTTTGTCTCATCAAGGTCGGCTAAATCTATTGCTTTTTCTTTTGTTGGTTTTAGATTTAATTGTTCGCTTGCAAGTTTTACTATTTTTGGATCTGGTGCTACAGGAGTTTTTCCAAAATAGCCTAAAACCATTTTGCCATAGCCTTCTGCGATTTTTTTCCATTCGCCAAACATTACATTATTAAATGCTTGTTGGAAATAAAATTGACTAACAGGAGTTACGCTAGTTCCAAAGCCACCTTTTTTTACCACTTCGCTCATAGCTTTTATAGTATCAGGGAATTTATCTAATACATTATTATCTCTCATCATTTGAGTATTCGCTGTTAATGCTCCACCTGGCATAGGTGAAATCGGTATTAATGGACTAACTTGTATAGCTTCAGGTGGCATAAAATAATCTTTCATACAATCTTTAAATACTTCTTCATATTTTAAGATTTTTTCAATTTCAAGCCCACCTAAATCATAATTTTTACCTTTTACAGCGTGTAACATTGTAAGAATATCAGGCTGACTTGTTCCACCACTAACAGGAGCTGCTGCAAGGTCAATTCCATCAACACCAGCTTCAAGTGCTGCTAAATAACAAGCTACACTAACACCTGCACTTTCGTGAGTATGAAGTCTAATATGAGTATTTGCAGGTAAAAGTTTTCTAGCCATTTTTATTGTTTCATATACTTTTTGTGGATTACTTGTTCCTGATGCGTCTTTAAAACAAATGCTATGAAATGGGATATTAGCTTTTAAAATTTCTTTTAGGGTTTTTTCATAAAACTTAGTATCGTGAGCGCCTTTGCAACCTATTGGTAAATCCATCATAGTTATTACAATTTCGTGTTTTAAACCATAATGCACTATTCTTTCGCCACTATATTTTAAATTCTCAACATCATTTAAAGCGTCAAAATTTCTAATCGTAGTAGTTCCGTGTTTTGCGAATAATTTTGCGTGTAAATCTATTATTTCACGACTACCAGTATCAAGTGTAACGGTATTTACTCCACGAGCAAGGGTTTGAAGATTAATACCATCTCCTACAATTTCACGGAATTTATCCATCATAGTAAATGCGTCTTCGTTTGTATAAAAATAAAGGCTTTGAAATCTTGCCCCGCCACCAAATTCAAAATGTCTTATCCCAGCTTCTTTTGCAGCTTGTAATGCTGGGAAAAAATCATTCATTAAAACTCTAGCTCCATAAACTGATTGAAAGCCATCACGAAAACTTGTATCCATAATATCTATATATTTTTTAGCCATTTTTCTCTCCTTTAATTTAATTTATCTTTTAATGCCGCACAAATTGAAGCGATTATTTCATCTTTATCTTTTTTATTTTTATCATCAATATTGCTTAGAATTTTTTCTAAATTTGTTTTTATATAACTCGTATCAAAAATACCTTTTCTAAATTCTTTACTTTTTGCAATAGTTTTTAAAAATGAAATTGTTGTTTTTACGCCTTCTATTGTAAATTCTTCTAAAGCTCTTTCTAATTTATTTACCGCTAAATCATAACTAGACGCTTTTACAACTAATTTTGCGACTAAAGAATCGTAAAATGGCGGGATTTTATAACCTTTATAAAGATGGCTATCAACCCTAACTGAAGGTCCTAAAGCAGGATAATATTCTGTAACCATTCCTGGTGTTGGTATGAAATTCTTATTAGCATCTTCTGCAGTAATTCTAGCTTCAATAGCAAAACCATTTGATTTAATATCACTTTGTTCTAATTCTTGAATTTGTCCTGCTGCATATCTTAATTGCCTTACTATTAAATCAACCCCTGTTATCTCTTCTGTAACGCCGTGTTCAACTTGTATTCTAGTATTCATCTCCATAAAATAAAATCTATTGTAATCATCTAATAAAAACTCAACCGTTCCTGCATTAGTATATCCAGCCGCTTTTGCGGCTGCTACTGCAGTAGCTCCCATACTTTTTCTTAAATGCTCGCTTATTGATGGACAAGGTGCGATTTCTATTATTTTTTGATGGCGTCTTTGAATAGAACAATCTCTTTCGCATAAATGAATTATATTGCCATAATTATCGCCTAATATTTGAAATTCTATGTGGCGTGGATTTTCTATGAGTTTTTCCATAAAGACATCATCATTATTAAAATATGCTTTAGCTTCTCTTTTGCAAGTATTAAATGCAGGTATTAATTCATCTTCATTCCAGACTTCTTTAATCCCACGACCACCGCCACCTCCACTAGCTTTTAATATTACAGGATAGCCAATTTTTTTGGCAAATTCTTTTATTTCTTCTTCTTTGCATTCATTTAATACTTTTGTTCCTGGAACTACTGGAATGCCGTTTTTTTGCATTAATTCTCTTGCTATATTTTTATTTCCCATATTTTTAATAACTTGAGATTTTGGTCCAACGAAAATTAATCCTGCATCTTCTACCATTTTTGCGAATTCATAATTTTCACTTAAAAATCCATATCCAGGATGGATTGCATCAGCACCACATTCTTTTGCAGTTTGGATTATTATTTTTGCGTCTAAATAGCCTTTAATGGCATCTTCACCTATACATTTTGCTTCACTTGCGATTTTTACATGCAGACAATTTTCATCAGGCTTTGTATAGATAGCTACACTTTGAATATGTAAATCCCTACAAGCTCTTATGATACGAACAGCAATTTCTCCCCTATTTGCTATTAAAACCTTACTAATCACCTTTAAACTCCTAATTTTAAATAGTGATTTTATTTTAATATTTTAGATTGAAAAAGATGAGTTTGCTTTTGTTTTAACCATTTATTTGTTACTAAAAGTAACAAAATTAAATATTCAATTTTTTAGTTTATGGAATTTGATTTTAATATTTTTACTTGGTTTATATTGAAAAATCAATATAAACCAAAATAAGCAAATTATAATTTATTTTAAATTCTCTTGGCTTTTTAAATACACACTAGCACAATCTTTGCTAAGTTCTCTTATTTTTAGCATAAAATCTTGTCTTTGAGTAACGCTAATTGCACCCCTAGCATCAAGGGTATTAAATAAATGCGCGCACATTAGACAATAATCATACGCAGGTAGTGAGTAACCACTATCAAGCACACTTCTTGCTTCATTATATGAAATATCAAACATTTCTTTAAGTCTTGAAGCATTTGCTAATTCAAAATTAAACTTAGAGTATTCAAACTCACCTTGCTTATGAACATCAGCATAAGTTAGCCCACCGCCCCAATTAATATCATAAACATTATCAATATCTTGAATATACATTGCTAAGCGTTCAAGTCCGTAAGTAATCTCTGCACTAATTAAATCACAAGAAAATCCACCAACTTGTTGAAAATAAGTAAATTGAGTAACTTCCATTCCATCAAGCCATACTTCCCAGCCAAGCCCCCAAGCTCCTAAAGATGGGCTTTCCCAGTTATCTTCTATAAATCTTACATCGTGTTTATTTAAATCAATTCCTAAAACTTTTAAGCTATTTAAATATAAATCTTGAATATTCGCTGGACTTGGTTTCATTAATACTTGAAATTGATAGTAAGCACCTAAACGATTTGGATTTTCTCCGTATCTTCCATCAGTTGGACGGCGAGATGGAGCAACATAACAAACATTATGTGGTTTTGTTCCAAGTGATTTTAAGAATGTTTGTGGATGAAAAGTCCCTGCACCTGCAGGAAAATCATAAGGCTGAATTAAAGCACAACCTTGCTCGCACCAATACTTTTGTAAGTTTAAAATAATTTCTGAAAATGTCATTTAAAAGCCTTTAAAATAAATTTTATTTATCATACAAAATTAATATAAATTTATGTTATTTTGCATATAATTAGCGATTTTTTAAGGAGATTATATGAAAAAATTAATTTTAATTACAAGTTCTTTATTTATTTTTAGTGCTTGTGTTAGTCAAGAAAATGAAGTTGTAAAAAGCAATTTAATGAATCTTGCATTACAAACTGCTTTAAATCCTAGCTTAAAAGACGAGCAAACTAACTGCATTACTAACAAAAATGCAAGCTCTTGTTTAAATATTGCAAATGTTTTATTACAAGGCACTTCAACTTCTCAAAACATTCAAGCAGCAGGTTATTACTATCAATTAGCTTGTTCTTTTGGCTTAGCAATTGGTTGCGATAAAGCTAACGAATTAAAAAAATAACCTTTTAAGAATTTAAAACGAGTTAGTTTTAAATTCTTTTAAATAAATTCTTTCAATTAAATAAAAAATCAAAATATCAAATTAATAAAATAATTATAATTTTTTAAGAAAATATATTAAAGGATAAAAATTATTATTAATTGTGTAAAATTGTAACAATGATTTTTATTTTTATTATATTTTATTCTTATATTAATCTTAATGATTTTCTTTTCTTATAGTATTTAAGCAAGGAGGATTTATGATTGAACAAATTAACTTAATCATTTTATTTTTTTTATTATTGTCAATAGTTTTAGGCTATTTATTTAAAGCAAATATTGGTATTTTTGCAATTGTTTTATGCTTTATTGCTGCTTATATTTATGGCTTAAAACCTAGTGAAATTGTAAAATTATGGGGGCTTGATTTATTTTTTATCTTAGTTTCTATTACTTATTTTTATGGCTTTGTCATAAATAATGGAACTTTAAATAATCTAGCTTCAAAAGCAGTTTATGGGGTAAGAAACTATCCTTGGAGTATTCCTATAGTTTTATATATTGTTGTTGTAATTTTTGTCGGTATTGGACCAGGGCATTATGCTGGATTTGCCTTTATGAGCCCATTAGTTTTATACATAGCTAATAAGATTAAAATGAATAAAATTTTAGCTGCTATTATAATTTATTCAGGTTCTTGTGCTGGGGGATTTAATCCTTTTACTTTAGGTGGTAGGGTTACTTATAATCTAATTGAGAATTTAGGTTTTACACCTGAACAATCAGCAATTATGCAATTAAATCTTGGAAAAAATATGTTTATAGCACATACTTTAATTTTTATTTTAGGATATGTGTTATTAAAGGGGTATAAGGTTGTATATTCATCAAATATTGATAAACCTGAAAAACTAAATTCTATACAAATTAAAACGATTTTAATAGTTACATTTGTATTTTCTTTGGTTATGGTTCCATCAATTTATTTATCTTTTCAACCTGAAAATTTATTGATGAGTAAAATGACTATATTTTTTAATCCTACTTTTGTTTCATTCTTAGGAATTATTTTAGCTATTGTATTTAAGATAGGAGATGAAACACAAGCTTTTAAAAATATACCTTGGAATTTAATTTTTATGATTGGTGCATTAACTATGCTAATAGCACTTGGAAAATCTACTGGTGCTATGCAAATAATAAGCAATTTTTTAAGTGCTCAAGGTGGCAATGATAGTAGCTGGATATATTATTTATTAGGCGTTTTATCTTCTTCAATGAGTGCATTTGCTTCTAGTATGGGCGTTGTAATGCCGACATTTTTTCCTATTGTTCCAAGTCTTAGCGTATTAGAGCCATCTTTGGCATTTTCTATTATCGCAACATTTGCAACATTTACGGGGTATTCAAGTTTTTCATCAGGTGGAGCATTGGTTTTAGCAGGGACACAAGATGAGCAAGAAAGAAAATATTTATTTATTAGGTTATTAATATTACCTATTTTGCTTGTGTTATTTGGGTTTTTGTTATTGTTTTTAGGTGTTATTAATTAATTTATGAAAGGGAAAATTATGGAATTTAAAAATTATATAGGCAAACAAGAAATTATAAAAGAAGAAATAAGTCTTACTCAAGTTGAAAAAATAGTCGCAACACTTGATTATAAAGATTTAAAATTAGGTGATGAATTACCTTATTTATGGCAATGGTGCTTTTTTAATAAGGCTTTAAGTAAAGATAAATTAGGCAAAGACGGACACCCTAAATTAGGTGGAAGCGATGATAGTTTTTTACCTAGTTTTGGAAATGTTAATCGTATGTGGGCTGGTGGTAGATTTACTTTTAATTCAGCGTTGATTATAGGTAAAATCGCTACTAAAATTACTACTATAAAAGATATTCAAGAAAAAGTTGGAAATACAGGAAAATTAATTTTTGTTACTTTAGAGCATAAATATTATCAAGATGAAGATTTAAAAATTATTGAAGAACAAGATATAGTTTATAAAGAGCCAACTCCACCAAAATTAACTAGCAATAAACCTGTAAGCGAAGCTGATTTTTCTGAAAGTTTTTGCCCTGATTCTACTTTATTATTTAGATATTCAGCACTTACTTTTAATGGGCATAAAATTCATTATGATTATCCTTACGCTACTATGGTTGAAGGATATAGCGGCTTAGTAATTCACGGACCTTTATTAGCTACTAAGATGATTAGTTGTTTTGCAAAAAATCATAAAGATAAAAAAATCACAAAATATAGTTATAGAGGATTACACGCAGTTTGCACTCCTAGTAGTTTTTGCGTTGAGTCAAAAATAATTAGTGAAAACGAAGCAAATGTGTGGATAAATAAAGATGGCTTTATAGCTCATCAAGGCATTATAAATTATAAATAAAGGAGAAAAAATGTTGCCATTAGAAGGAAAATTAGTATTAAGTATAGAACAAGCAATAGCAGCACCATTTTGCACTAGACAATTAGCTGATTTAGGTGCTAGAGTTATTAAGATAGAACGCCCTGATGTAGGGGATTTGGCAAGAGGATATGATACTAGAGTAGATGGACTTGCAAGTCATTTTGTATGGACTAATAGAAGTAAGGAGAGTTTAGCTATTGATTTAAAAACCGAAGAAGGTATGAAAATAATAAAATCAATTTTACCTAAGGTGGATATTTTCGTTCAAAATCTAGCATTTGGGGCTGCAAAAAGATTAGGATTAGATTATGAAAATTTAATTAAATATAATCCAAAAATGATTGTTTGTGATATTTCTGGCTATGGAGAAGGTGGAGAATACGAACACAAAAAAGCTTATGATTTATTAATTCAATCAGAAAGTGGCTTAGTATCTATAACAGGAACTGGCGATGAGTGTGTAAAAGTGCCAATTAGTATAGCTGATATATCTGCTGGAATGTATGCTTATAGTGGGATTTTACAAGCACTTTTATATCTTGAAAAAACAAATAAAGGTTCAAGAATAGAAATATCAATGTTAGAATGTATGGCTGAATGGATGGGGTATCCAATATATTATACTTATAAGGGTGCTAATCCGCCTATTAAAAAAGGTGCTTTTCACGCTAGTATTACTCCTTATGGTCCTTATAAGGCTGGTGATGGTAATGTTGTTATGTTTGGTCTTCAAAATGAAAGAGAATGGAGTAATTTTTGTAAGATTGTATTAGAAGATGAAAGCTTAATTAATGATGAAGAATTTAAAAATAACACATTAAGAACAAAAAATGCACAAAAGATTAAAGAAATAATAGAAAATAAATTTAAAAATCTAACGGCAAAAGATGTTGTGGATAGATTAGAAAAAGCAAAAATTGCAAATGGTAATGTAAATGAATTAAAAGATGTGTGGAATCATTCTCAATTAAAAAGTAGAAATAGATGGAGAGAAGTTGATACTGAAGTAGGTAAAATCCCAGCATTATTGCCACCGGCTACAAATAATAATTATGAGCCTAGAATGGATAAAATCCCAGCGTTAGGAGAACATACTCATAAAATCTTAAAAGAATTTGGATTTAAAGATGAAATTTCTCAACTACAATCAAAAAATATAATAAAGGTAAGAGATGAAAACTAAGAGTTTTTTGTTTGTTCCATCAATTAAAAATGATAGATTTAATAAGGCTTTAAATAGCGGAGCTGATTATATTATTATTGATTTAGAAGATTCAATTAGCCCTAATCAAAAAGATAAAGGCAGGGCTAATATTTTAGAATTTGCAAATAATACAGATGCTAATTTTTTTATAAGAATTAATGATACTAAGAGTGAATATTTTAATGATGATATGAAATTATTAGATGAATTAAATAAAATGAAAAAATTATATGCAATTGTATTGCCTAAGAGTGAGAGTTCAAAAGAATTTGAATTATTTAAAGATTTTAAAGATTTAATAATAATTCCAATTATTGAAAGTGCTTTGGGCGTTGATAATTTAGATGATATTGCAAGTTCAAAATTAATTAAATTATTAAGTTTTGGTGCTTTAGATATTTCTTTAGAATTAGGATTAAAAGAAGGCAGTGGAAGAGAAAATTTATTAAATCACATAAGAAATCAAATAGTGATAAAAAGTGCAAAATATAAATTATTACCACCAATTAATGGAGTATATCCTGATATTAAAGATGAAATTGGTTTAAAATCTGAATTAGAATTTGTATCTTCTATGGGTTTTGGCGGGTCTTTAAGCATTCATCCAAATCAAATTCCAATAATCAATCAAGTATTTAGTCCTACTAAAGAACAAATTCTATGGGCTAAAGAAATAGTAGAATTGGCAAAAAATACTGATGATATTGTATTTAATTATAAAGGCAATATGATAGATTTGCCAGTAATTAAGAAAGCTCAAAATATACTAGCAAATATCTAATATCTCTCTTAGGAGAGATATTAAAATAAGTGTGGGATTATTCCTGCAATATATCCAAAAATCAAGCAAATAATACTAATTGCCCAAATATAAAAGAATGAGCGTTTAATATGTTCTTTTATAGATACATCAGCAAGACCACATCCAAGCAATGTAGCAGGAACAACAGGGCTTATAAATGTAGCACAATTTCTAGCTAAAACCATAATAATAGCAAGATTCATTGGGTCAATTCCAAAAGCATTTGTAACGCTTAAAACCACAGGCATAACGCCATAAAAATAAGAATCCGTGCAAAAGATTAATGCCATAGGAACAGCAAGCAAGCCTACTACTAAAGGAATTAAATTACCATATTCATTAGGCACTAGAGTTAGAATTGAAGCTCCCATTTTATTCATAATTCCACTTTTATCAAATACACCGATTAAAATTCCTGCACCAATTAAAGTAATATACATCATTATTGCTCCACCACTTGCTTTATCTAAAACTTTTTTAGCTATTTTTAAATTAGGATAATTTAGTGGCAACGCAATTGCAAAACCTATCATAAAGCAAACATAAGAAGGTAATACATTAATTACTAAAGCAGCAATAACAGCTATTAGTAAAAATACATTTACTAAGAAAAATTTATCGTTTTGAAATTCGCTTTTTTCAATTTCAAGTTTAATTCCTTCAAGATTACCGCCAGCACCACGCCTTTTTTCTTGATAACCGATAAAAATAGCTAAAGCTAGTGCTAAAACAAGACCTAAAACTTGCATAGGGATTAATTGATGCCATAAATCATTCGCGTCAGCTTTAATAACCGTTGCAGCTCTTAGAGTTGGACCTCCCCAAGGAAGAACATTCATAACACCCATTGCACTAGCACAAATTAATAAAAGTGATGATTTTCTCATTCCAAGTCTTTCATAAATTGGAAGCATAGCTGGAATAACTATTAAAAATGTAGCTGCTCCACTACCATCAAGATGAACAAACATTGCCATAAGTGAAGTAAGAATTGTGATTACAAATACATTTGGTGTAACTTTGCTAAGTAAGAAATTAATAATTTTATTAAAAAATCCACTAGCACTAAGCACACTAAAAAAAAGAATAGAAAATACAAATAAAGCTGCTGTATCGCTAACGGTTTTTACACCATCTTTTATAAAACCTTTCATTGCTTTAAAGTTTAAAACATCTCCTTTAACCCCTAAAGCTTTTCCGACTTCTAACCCACAATAATCCATTATCATAAGCATTGCAGCAACTACAAAGCTAACTAAAATAAATGCTATCGCAGGAGTGGTTTTATCTTTTAAGAGTAGCCATACGATAAATCCAAGCCCAATAAAGCCTGTAAGTGATAAAAATAAATCCATTTTTAACCTCCATAAAAAAATGTTAGATTTTAACAAAGTTACAATTTGAAATAATTGAAAATGGATAATTTTTTTAAAAAGTGTTAAGTTTCGTAACAAATTTTAGAATTTAAGAAAAAATTAAAAAATAATAATTCAAATTCTAAAAAGAATTTGAATTAATAATTAATCTTGTTTATTAGGTAAGATTAGATTTAGAATAATTGCAAGTAAGGCACTAAGTCCAACTCCTGAAAATGAAACGCTTCCAAAACTAGCACTAAGACCGCCAACACCTACAATCAAAGTAGAACTAATAATTACTAGGTTTTTATTATTAGTTAAATCTATTTTAGCATCAACTAAGGTTTTAATCCCAAGACTAGCAATTGTCCCAAATAAAAGTATCATAACTCCACCCATTACAGGCAATGGAATTGATTGTAAAATAGCATTAAATTTACCCACAAATGCAAGTAATATTGCAAATATTGCAGCCCAAGTCATAATTTTAACTTGTGCGTTTTTTGTAATCATTATTGCACCTGTAACTTCTGAATAAGTTGTAACTGGAGGACCACCTATTAAACCTGCAACACAAACTCCAACACCATCTCCACTTAAAGTTCTATGAAGACCTGGGTCTTTTGTATAGTCTTTTTTAGTTACTGCACCTATTGCCATAACCGCACCAATATGCTCAATTACAGGAGCAATTGCAACAGGTATCATAAAAATTGCTGCACTAAAATTAATGCTAGGTGTTTCAAAATGTGGGATTGCAAACCAAGGTGCAGCTTTAATTGCACTAGTATCAACATAGCCTAAAATAAAGGCTAAAATATATCCACAAATAGCACCTATTAAAATAGGAACTAATTTAAACATTTTTGAGCCAAAAATAGCAATTACAATAGTAACTAAGAATGAAAAAGTAGAAAGCATTAAAGCTATATCTTTATCAATTACTTGAGTTGAACCACTCATACCCATAGCCATTCCAGCCGCACTTACAGCAACGCTAAGACCTATTACGATAATTACAGGGCCAATTACAACTGCGGGAAAAAGTTTGCTAATAAAACTCTCGCCTTTTGTTTTGATAATTGCAGCAAAGATAAAATAAACAAATCCTGTGCAAAACAGAGCAAACATAGTTGAATTAATTCCCCATTCTTTCATAGAATAAATTATAGGGGTTATGAATGCAAATGATGAGCCAAGATAGATAGGAACTTTAAATTTCGTAATGATTTGAAAAATAATCGTTCCGCACCCAGCACCTAAAAGAGCCATTGCAGGATTTAGTCCGGTAAGTAAAGGAACTAATACCATTGCACCAAAGGCTACGAATAAAATCTGAAGTCCAGATATCGCGTCTTTAATCATAAAAAAATCCTTTTTTATTTTGAGTTATTATCTCACAGGGGTAAGGTAAAAAAGGATTTTTTTCATTAAATTAAATAAACATAAAGGAGGATTGGTGACCCATACGAGACTCGAACTCGTGTTACCGCCGTGAAAGGGCGATGTCCTAACCGCTAGACGAATGGGCCTTTCAAGAAGTTTTTTCTTGTGATGTAAAAGCCGTTATTATATGTGAAAATTCTTAAAGTTTTCTTAAATTATAAAAATTTTTTCAATTTTTTTAAAATTTTTGTAAAAAATTGTAATTTTGATGAAAATTTTCAATTTAAAAACGACAATTTTAATCTTTTATGTTTAATATTTACATTTTTTTATAAGGAGAATATATGAAAGAATTAAAAGAAGCAAGGCTTAGATTAGTTGCTATGCCAAAAGATACAAATCCTGCAGGCAATATTTTTGGTGGTTGGATAATGAGTCAAATAGATTTAGCTGGTGCAGTTGCAGCTAAAGAAATAGCAAATGGTAGAGTAGTTACTATCGCAGTTGAACAAATGACCTTTAAAAAACCTGTTTATGTTGGAGATATTGTGAGCTTTTATGCTGATATTGTAAAAGTTGGAAGCACATCAATACAAGTTCAAGTAGAAGTTATCGCTGAACGCTGCACTCCTAAATTATATGGAGTTTGTGTGCCTGTTACAAGTGCGCTTTTAACTTATGTAAATGTTGATGAAAACGGAGAAAAAATCAAAATTGATGAGAATTTAAAACGCTACAAGGGATTTTAATAATCCCTTTTATTCAACCTACTTTTTAAACTTACTTGTTAGAATTAAAAAAACTTTTAAGGATAATTATGAAATATGTTTTATTTGATACAGAAACTACAGGAAATACAGAATTAGATAGGATTATTCAAGTAGGTGCTTTGGTAATTGATAGTGAAAAATATGAATTTAATGAAATAGAATATGCTGAAAATATTTTTGACAATATACAAGAAAGAAAAGTTTTAGTATTTGATGAATTATGCAGTAGTGAAGTAAAGATTTCTTTTGAAGCTATGGAAGTTCATAATATAACCCCTGAAATGCTTATTAATAAGCCAAAATTTAGTGAAACGAAATTTTCAAAAATGTTAAATGAGCTTAATTCAAACGAAAATTACTTAATAGCTCATAATATTAAGTTTGATTTAGGAATGTTAGAAAAAGAAGGCTTTCAAAATAATTTTAAATTAATTGATACTTATAAGTGCGCTAAGGCTATTTTTCCTGACTTTAATCATCACAGATTGCAATATTTAAGATATTTTTTAGGGCTTTATAAAATTGAGCAAGAAGAGGCACAAAAATTAGGAATAATTATAAAAGCTCATGATGCGATAGGTGATGTTTTGGTTATGAAATTATTATTAGATGAATTATTAAAACATAAAAATTATGAAGAATTGCACGAAATTACAAAAGCCCCATTAATTAGCACTAAATTTAGCTTTGGCAAATACAAGGGCAAAAGTTTTGATGAGGTTAGAGCTGTTGATAATGGATATTTGTTGTGGGCTATGAATAATTTAGATGATGAAGATTTAAAATATTCTATCAAGAAATTTTTAGGATTAATTTGAGAATTTAAATCTCAAATTATCATTTTTTCTATGTTATATTTTCTATATAATTAATGTTATTATCGTTTATTGCTATTAAATCTATGCAATAATTTAAATTATTGTAATCTTCATAATGTTGATTAAAAATATAAATAGATTTTATAATTCTTTCTAATTTTTTTGGTGTTAAATAATATTCGCTTTCATAATTTTTGCTTGATTTTACTTCAATAAAATGCAAGGTTTTATCCTTTAAAGCGATTATGTCAATTTCTCCAAATTTGGTTTTATAATTCGTTTTAATTATTTTAAAATTATTTTTTTCTAAGTATTTTTTAGCTTTTTGTTCGTTTTCATAGCCAAAAATATATGATTTTAGTCCTTTTATACTCTTATTTAATAAGTTCTCTTGCTTCATTTATTAAATCTTCGTTAGGATAAATTCCACAAAAATATTCAAAAGCAAGGGCTGCTTGAAAAATAAGCATATCAAGCCCATCTTGAGTAATAATATTTGGATTTTTTAACTTACAAAAATCTAAAAATATATCGTGATTATATGCTAAATCATAAGCAATTTTTGTATTTTTTGCTAGTTTTTCTAAAAGATTTTCTTCTAAAGGTAGTAGATTTTTTAAACTTGCGCTTGTTGAGTTTATAATTAAATCAAATTCAAATTCATCTAATGCCGTATGAACTTCGCATAAAAAATCATCTTTTTTACTTCTATTAATTACTTTAGTTTTTATATTATTTTTTGCTAAAGAATAATAAACAGCCCTAGCAGCCCCACCTGCCCCTATTATTAAGGCATTGTTTATTTTATAATTTTTTATAGGTTCATAAAACCCAAATATATCAGTATTATAAGCTTTTAAAATTCCATTATCATTTATTATAGTATTTGCTGCTTTTGTGTTTATAACGCCTTCATCTTTATAATTTGCTAGTATTGCAACTTCTTCTTTATAAGGCAAAGTTACATTAACACCTTTATATTTTAAAATTGTGTTTTTTAAATCATTTGGATTTTCTACTAAAATTTTCTCATAATTAGCATTTATATTTAATCTTTCATACCATAGATTATGAATTATAGGAGATTTTGAGTGAGCGATAGGATTTCCTATCACTCCGTAAATATTATTTTGCATGATAATAAAATGCGTCTTTTTTCACATTATCTCTTACAAATTTTAAGGCATTTGCTTTATCAGAATTTGAATAAGGTCCTACAATTACTCTACTCATACCTTTATTATCAGTAACTACTTTATATTGTAATCCTAGCGTATCTAGTTTTTTAATTTCGTGTGATTTTAGGTCAATATTTTTACCTGCATATACTTGAATATAGCTTCCATTATCACTTGTAGTAGGTACTTTATTTGCTGGTTTTTCTTGTTGAGCAACTGGCTTTTTAACATTTAATGTATCAAATACTGAGTTTTCTTGTTTTGTTGTTTGAGTAGTTTGCTTTTTCTCTTCTACAACCACAGGCTTTTTCTCTTCAACTACAGCAGGTTTTACTTCTTCTTTAGGAGTTTCAAGTGCTGGTGTAGGTTGTTGATTTGCTTTTGCTAATTCTTTTACAACATTTTGAACTTCTTGAGATTTTTTAGGTTCTGGTTCTACTATATTATTTTCTTTTTTTAATCTTTCTTCTAAAGATGTAAAATCATCACTAAAACCATCATTTTCACTTTTTAAATTCTCAAAAACTTCATTATCTTGAGCTTTTTGTTCAAATGTAGCATTAGGTTCTATCGGTGGTAATGGGCTTTTTTGACTATCTCCATTGCTTATTAATTTATATATAATTAAGGCAATTAGAAAAACTATTATGCCTATAATTATCTTAAATAACATTTGTTTTTGTTTATTCTTTTTGTTGTTACTTTCTAAAACTAAATCTTCAAATTTATTGTGTTCTTGCATTTTCAATCCTTTACATATGTTTTGACCAAGATGCCCCACGCTCTTTTTGATAAATTTCATAAGGTAATGCTAAAATATTGTATTCCTTAGGCATATCAAGTGTTGGAAATACTCTCCATTCAACGGGCATTTTTTGAGCCAACATTGCACTTAGTTTATTAGCTAATCCACAACCTTCGGCAAATGCAGTATGACCTTTGTGAATATATAAATGAAGATGACCTGGCGTTTTGCTTTTATAAGCTGTGAAATTAATAAAACCTTCTTCTCTTAATAATAATTGAGCTCTATGCCAAAATTTTTCAGTATTAAAACCATTGTAGTCAAATACTATATTTTCTACTTTATCTTGTGCGTTTATTAAATTGTGAGCTATTGTTATTTTACCTTCTGAATGTTCTCTTATTAAGCTTGGAGATAAAAACTCATTAACTCTTTCATACTTATTAAAAAAAGTTCTACCTTTATGCTCAATTTTGCTTACTATAGTATCTCTTTTTATAAAATAATGTGAATTAATCATTTTAATTAAGGCTAATTCATTGCTTGTTAACATTTTAAGTCCTTATATAATGGGAAATTTTCGCTTAATTTTAGCGTAGTTTCTTTTGCTTTTTTTATAATTTCATCGTTATTTAAATTCTTTAGCACTAGGCTTATTGTCTGTGCTATTACTTTCATTTCTTCTTCTTTCATACCACGAGCACTAAGTGCAGCAGTGCCAAGTCTTAATCCACTTGTAATAAAAGGAGAACGCTTTTCGTTAGGAACGCTATTTTTATTAGCTGTAATACCTGCTTTTTCTAATGCTATTTGAGCATCTTTTCCACTAAATTCACAATCACTAAAATCCATTAACAACAAGTGATTGTCAGTTCCACCACTTACTAATTTAAATCCTTCTTTTAGCAATTCATCGGCTAATACCTTGCAATTTTTTATAACTTGATTAGCGTATGTTTTCCAACTTTCATCAAGATTATATTTAAATCCAACTGCTTTTGCTGCAATAATATGCATTAATGGACCACCTTGAAGGTTAGGAAAGATTGCTGAATTTATTTTTTTTGCAAGTTCTTCATCATTAGTCATTATTATCCCACCTCTTGGCCCTCTTAGAGTTTTATGAGTTGTTGAAGTTACTATGTGAGCGTGTGGAAATGGACTTGGGTGAAGATTAGCTACTACAAGACCGGCAATATGTGCAATATCAGCTAATAAAAATGCTCCTACTTTATCAGCAATTTTACGAAATCTTTCAAAATCAATTATTCTAGCATAAGCACTAGCACCACAAACTATTAATTTTGGTTTTACTTCTAGGGCAATTTTTTCAATTTCATCATAATTTAAATAACCATTTTCATCTACTCCGTAGCTATAGCTAGTATATACTTTGCCACTTGCATTTACCTTTGAGCCGTGAGTTAAATGCCCACCTGCACTTAAATCCATTCCTAAAATAATATCTCCTGGATTTAATAATGCTGCGTATGCACCTTGATTTGCTTGTGAGCCTGAATGGGGTTGAACGTTTGCGTAATTACAATTAAATAATTTTTTACAACGCTCAATTGCTAAAACTTCTGCTTTATCAACGATTTCACAACCACCATAATATCTTTTTGATGGATAGCCTTCTGCGTATTTATTTGTAAGAATACTACCTGTAGCCATCATAACTTCAGGAAAAGTGAAATTCTCACTAGCAATCATTTCTAAATTCTCATTTTGTCTTTTAAATTCTTCTTTTATAATTTCATTAATTTCTGTATCAAATATCATTTTAACCCCTTTTTTTATATATAAATTCTCGCTAGTAATCATTCACAAATTGAAATTATCAATCCTTTTTAGGACGCATAGCAGGGAATAATATTACATCTTTGATTGATTTTTTGTTAGTTAACATCATAACAAGTCTATCAATTCCTATGCCCTCACCTGCAGTTGGTGCCATACCAAACCCTAACGCATTTACGAAATCTTCATCCATTTCGCATGCTTCGTCATTTCCAGCTTTTTTAGCTTCTACTTGAGCCAAAAATCTTTCGTATTGATCAAGTGGGTCATTTAATTCGTTAAATCCATTTGCTAGTTCTTTTCCAGCTATAAATAATTCAAATCTCTCAGCTATTTCAGGATTTTCATCACTTCTTCTACTTAATGGACTAATTGATACTGGAAAATCCGTAATAAATGTAGGATTTATAAGTTTATCTTCTACATAATTATCAAATAATTCTGCTTGTAAATGTCCTAAATCTAATTTTTCATTTGCTTCAAATCCATCAGCCTTTAATTTCTTTAAAATTGCAGCTTTATCATTTACTATAGCAGCATCAATACCACCTATTTGAACTAAGGCATCTTTATATGGAATTTTTGCAAATGGAGTGCTAAAATCTATTTGCTTGTCATCGTATGTAATAGTAGTGCTAAGTCCTAAGTGAGCTATTAATTTGCTTAATAAATCTTCAGTCAAATTCATTAAATCCTTATAATTATGATAAGCCCAATAAAACTCAATCGTGCTAAATTCAGGATTGTGAGTAAGGTCCATTCCTTCGTTTCTAAAGCAACGATTTAATTCAAATACAGCTTCAAAACCACCAACTATTAAGCGTTTTAAGTAAAGTTCAGGTGCAATTCTTAAAAATCTATCAACACCTAAAGTATTATGATGGGTAATGAATGGTCTTGCGTTAGCTCCGCCTGCAATTTCGTGCATCATAGGAGTTTCAACTTCTAAAAATCCTAGATTTTCAAAATATCTTCTAACAAATGAAACAATCTTACTTCTATTAACAAAATCTTGTCTAATTTCAGCATTCATAATCATATCAAGATATCTTTGTCTATAGCGGCTTTCCATATCCACTAAGCCGTGAAATTTTTCAGGTAATACGCAAATACTTTTAGTAACTAAATCTAATTTATCTACATGAATACTAAATTCGCCTTTTTTTGTTACGAAAGCATAACCACGAACTTTGATAATATCGCCTACTTCTATGAGTTTTTTAATATTATCAAACCAAGTTTCATCAATTGTGCTTTTATTAAAATAAATCTGAATTGAGCCACTAAAGTCTTCAATGTTCGCAAAAACGGCTTTCCCACCATCACGCATAAATTTAATTCTACCGATTAATTCACAGATTTCTTCTGCTTTTTTTTCTTCAAGTTCATTTATAAAATCATATTTATCTTTAAATTCTTTTATACTCATCGGTTTTGTTACAAAATGAGAATAAGGATTAATACCTAAAGACCTTAGTTCGTTAGCTTTACTAATTTTTTGCTGTTCTAGTGGGTTTTCAAACATATTTTTACCTTTCTTTATATTAAATTATTTTTTTTGACATTCTTTGCAAGTTCCATATAATTGCATTAAATGGCTTGATAGTTTAAAACCATGTTCTTTTGCAATTTTTAATTGTCTTTGCTCTACTATATCATCTTGAAATTCTATAATTTTATTACAAGATTTACAAATCATATGGTCGTGGTGTGGCTTGTTTGCAAGCTCAAATTTTTTACCTGCAGTTCCAAAAGAAATTGAAGTTACCATTCCTGATTCTTCTAAAAGATTTAAAGTTCTATAAATTGTTGCGATACCTATGTTTTGATTAGGATCCATTTCTTTTAATGCTTCATAAAGTTCATCTGGAGTGCAGTGTTCGTCATTGTTATAAAGTAATTTTAATAAACTTTCTCTTTGTTTTGTGTATTTTAATCCACTTGTTTTTAGAATTTTTTTAAATTCTTCTAATAATACATCGTATTCCATATTTTCCATGTTTTCTCCTTTTATTTTGAATTTTCTTCTTTTAATTCATTATTTAATAAATTTTCTTTTTTTGTATTTATAGTATTTTGAATCGCTTGTATATTAGCGATTGCTCCACCTGTTTGAATTAAAACAGGATACATCATACTATTTGCAAAAAATTGGTTTACTTTACTATTTATTATAGGTAAGGCATTTATACAAGATGCAATTATAGAAAAAATTATAAATATTTTTCCAGCGCAAAATATAAATCCCATAATTTTATCAATTATTCCAAGTCCGCTTAAGGCTACTAGTTTTGATATTATTCTTCCTAAAATAAGAAAAATTCCCCAAACTATAACTAGAGTTATAACAAAACCACATAGGTTTAATAAAAGCTCATTATCGCTTTTATAAACATATTGATTAATTAATGCCCCTACTTTTTCTGAATTGCTAGTGCTTACATATACGCCTACTAAAATACCAGCTAATCCAAAACCTTCTTTAATAAGTCCTGAAATAATTCCACCAATACCTAAAATTAGCGTTACGCCAATTATTACACAATCTAGTATTAAGCCGCTATTCATATCAAATTCACTAGCTCATTATATTGAGTGCTATATCTTAAAGCAAGCTCACGAGTGATTAAACCAGAGCGAACCGCTTCAACTAAGCTTTGTGTTTGGGTTTTCATACCTGTACCTTGTTGATTTAACTGCATTTGTGAATATATTTGATGGTTTTTGTTTTCACGAATAAGGTTTGCGATAGCCATATTATTAATCATAATTTCGTGAATTGCTAAACGACCACCACCTTTTTTAGGTATTAAGCTTTGTGCTATAACTGCTTGTAATGAAAACGATAACATATTTCTAATTTGGTCTTGCTCTCCACCACTAAAGCTATCTACGATACGGTTGATTGTTTGCATAGCTGAGTTTGTATGTAGGGTTCCAAATACTAAGTGACCTGTTTCAGCTGCTGTAATTGCTGCTGCTATTGTTTCTCTATCTCTCATCTCACCGATTAAGATAATATCAGGGTCTTGTCTTAAAGCATATTTTAAAGCTGTTTGAAAGCTTTTAGTATCTATATCAACGTTTCTGTAAGAAAATACTGATTTTTTGTTTTTATGCATAAATTCAACTGGGTGTTCTATGGTTAAAATATGCTTACTTTCTGTTGCGTTGATTTCATTTAACATTGCTGCTAGAGTTGTTGATTTACCAGAACCTGTTGGACCTGTTACAAGAATTAGTCCTTTTTCTTTTTTGATTAATTCTTTAAAAATTGGTGGTGCTTTTAAATCATCTAAACTAGGGATATTTTCAGGAATTAGACGAAATGCAGCTGCAAGTTTTCCTTCTTCAACATAGTAATAGTTTGCCCTAAAACGCCCTACTCCTTCAACTGCATAAGCGAAGTCTAGTTCTCTTTCTTCTTCTAAGGTTGCTTTTTGTGCGTCTGATAAAATGCTATAACAAGAAGCTTTAATAATTTCAGAATTTAAAACAGCAAATTCCAAATCATTCAAAGTTCCGTGAATTCTTAAAAGTGGTTTTCTACCAGGAATAAAGTGCAAATCACTCGCATCATTTTCTTTCATAAATGTTAAAATTCCATTCATTTGAATGGTATTAACGCTATCTTGAGTTTGAATATTTTCTTCCATTTATTTTCCTTATTCTATGATTTTAGGTACAGAGAAAAAATGTCCATTTGTAGATGGTGCATTTTTTAAAATATCTTCAATAACTTCTGATTTTTGTGGTATATCTTCTCTTAGTGGAGTATAATTTAAATTATTGATTTTTAAATTATTAGTATCAATTTCATTTAAATTATCTACGAATTTTAAAATATCATCAAAATCAGCAATTAGTTCTTTTCTTACATTATCATTTAACCTAATTGATGATAATTTTTCTAATCTTTCTAATAGCTTTTCATTGACTACCATAAGTTCACCTTGCTTTAATAAAATTTCATCTGATTATATAATAAAAATTTAATATAGCACTAAATTTATCAAGATTTACGAAAAATTGTTACAATTTCAGCTTTAATTTTATTAATTTTTAAGGAATTTAATTTGAAAGAAAATTCATATAGCGTAGAAGAATTTGGCATTAAAGTTGAAAGATTTATTAGAAAATACAAATTTCTTTTTATATTTTTGATAATCGTAATTGTTGCTTATTTTGTTACAACATCTATTAATGATTCTATAAAACAAAAAACAAAAGAAGAAGCAAATGCTTTATATAATGAGCTATTAATTACTAAAAATAATGATAAATTAAATCAATTAAAATCTTTAAATCCTAACTTATATTTAGCAGTGCTTTTAGATGAAAAATATTTAGATGAATTATTACAATTTAATCCTAGTAATGAGGATAAATTATTGTTAGAAATTTATAAAGCTAGAGAATTTAAATCAGATTTTTTCTTAACAGATTTAAAAACAATACAAGAAGCTTATGCGTTGTTAAAAGATAATAAAATTAAAGAAGCTGAAGTAAAACTTAATTCAATAAGTGCAAATTCTGTATTTTTAAGAATTGCTAATAATTTAAAACATTATCAAGGTAACCAATGAAAAAATATTCTTTAATAGCTTTATCTTTAGTATTTTTAGCGGCTTGTTCAGGTTCAAAACAATACTATAAGCCAGAAAATACTCAAAAGCTTACAACAATTAAAACGAAAAATGATAATATCTTGAAGAATTTTAAAGGCTATGAAATCATTAACAAACAAGATAATATCTTATATTTATCTAATGATTTAGGATTTTTAAAAATCTTAAAAGATAAAGAAGTAATTTTTGATAAGAAATTTGATGCAAAAATTGTAAGTATCGCAACAGAAGGCAATAAAGCTGTAATGGTTGATGCTTTGAATAATATAATAATATTTGATTTGTTAGAACAAAAATATTTATTTAGTGAAAACTACGGACAAGCAAATGGAGTGGTGAAAAAATTAGCAAATCCTAGTTTCAATAACAATGTGATAATAATTCCTAGCTTAGATGGCAAATTAATCGTTATCAATAACAATACCAATACTTTTATAAGAAGTATAAATGTAGGAACTCAAGAATTTTTTAATAATGTTGTATTTTTAAAAGCTGATAGTGAAAAATTAATCGCAGCAAGTTCTAGTAAGGTATTTACAATAATTGATAATAAAACATATACTAAACTAATCAATATTAAAAAGGCTTTAGAAAAAGATAATTATATTTATATTTTATCAAATGAAGGCGTAATTTATAAATTTGATTATTTATTAAATGAAATTACAAAAATTAAATTTAAATATGCAAACTATAGTGATGTTTATGTTTATAATAACTTTATTTATGCTTTAGAGCATAATGGATACTTGATAAAATTAGATGATAAATTAAATGAATTAGCTGTTTATAATTTAGATTCTAAAATAAATTCAGGTGCTTATTTTAAGGATAATATTTTATTTTATAATAACAAAAGCTATGAATTGAAATGACTTTAATTGATATTGGAAACACAACAGCTTGTGTTTATAAAGAAGAACATGCAAAAAGGATAGAGTTAAAAGACTTTATCCCAAACTCTTTTAAAGAAAAAGTATTTTATATAAGTGTAAATTCTAATTTTTCTACACTACCTAATAACTATATTAATCTTGAACCTTATTTTAGTCTTAATACTTCTTATGTTGGCTTGGGTGTTGATAGAATTGCTTCTTGTTATTGCATTGATTCTGGCATTATTGTAGATGCTGGTAGTGCAATTACAATTGATAAAATGAGTGGCGGCAAACATTTAGGCGGATTTATTTTGCCAGGTATTCAATCATATCTTAATGCTTATAAGAATATTTCTTGTAGATTAGATTATGAATTAAATACATCTATTGATTTAAATTCGTTACCAAATTCCACAAAAGACGCTATTAGCTACGGGATAATTTCAAGTGTTGTAAATAGTATTAATGATTTTGCTAATGATGAGATAATTTATCTAACTGGTGGAGACGCAAGCTTTTTAAGTCAGTTTTTTAAAAACGCAATAAATGAAAAAAATTTAGTATTTCAAGGAATGCAAAAATTAATTAAAGACTTGAATTTATAAATAAATAAAATTATCATTAAAAAAATTACAAAAAGGATGGAGTATGGCACAACATTTTGATGTTATAGTAGTTGGTGGTGGAATTAGTGGAGCGGCTTTGTTTTATGAGCTTAGCAAATATACAAATGTAAAAAAAGTGGCATTAATAGAAAAATATCACGCATTAAGCACTCTCAATTCTAAAGGCACTAGTAATTCTCAAACAATTCATAGTGGGGATATAGAGACAAATTATACTTATGAAAAAGCTTCAAAAGTAAAACCTAACGCTGATATGATTGTAAATTACGCAAAATTAGTAAAGGCAGAAGAGAAGTTTATGTTTTCTCATCAAAAAATGGCTTTAGCTGTTGGTGAAGAAGAATGTGCTTTTATGCAAAAAAGATATGAAGAATTTAAAGATATTTATCCTTATATTAGAAAGTTTGACAAAGCAGAAATAAAAAGAATAGAGCCAAAAGTAGTAGAAGCTTTAGGTGGTGGTGATAGACCTGAAGAAATATTTGCAATGGGTGCATTAGCAGGGGATTGTTATACAACGGTTGATTTTGGCAAAATGAGTGAGAGTTTAGCTGAAGAAGCAATGAAAGCTAATCAAGAAAATCAAATGTTTTTTAATGAAGAAATTGTAAATATTTATAAAAAAGGCGATGTTTTTTATCTAATTAGTGCTAACAAGACTGAATTTAGTGCGAATTTCGTAGTGGTAAATGCAGGTGCTCATTCATTGTTTTTAGCACATAAGATGGGTTATGGTCTTGATTATGCCTGTTTGCCTGTTGCAGGTAGCTTTTATCTAACTAAAAAGCATTTATTAAATGGTAAAGTTTATATGGTTCAAAATCCAAAATTACCTTTTGCAGCATTACACGGCGACCCTGATATTTTATGTGATATGAATACTCGTTTTGGTCCGACTGCTTTAGTATTACCTAAGCTTGAGCGTTATCACGGGCTTAAGAGTTTGCCTGAATTTTTTACAACTTTACGCCTTGATGGAACTACTATTAAAATCTTACTTGATTTAATGAAAGATAGCACTATTAGAAATTATATTTTAAGAAATTTCTTATTTGAAGTGCCATACCTTAATAAAAATCTTTTCGTAAAAGACGCTAGAAAAATCGTCCCAAGTCTTACAACTGATGATATAACTTACGCAAAAGGTTTTGGTGGAGTTCGCCCACAAGTGCTAAACAAAACTGAAAAGAAATTAATGCTAGGCGAAGCTAGTATAGTGCCACAAAATCAAGGAATAATCTTTAATATGACCCCAAGTCCAGGTGCGACTAGTTGTATGGGAAATGCTTTAAGAGATTTAAGAATGGTAGTTGATTATTTAAAACTTGAATTTAACGAAGAACTATTCAATAAAGAACTAAGGGGATAAAATGAAAAAAACAAAAATAATAGCAACTTTAGGGCCTGCAAGCGATAGCGAAGAATGTATAAGAGAAATGATAAAAGCAGGTGTTAATGTATTTCGTTTAAATTTTTCTCACGGCTCTCACGAATATCATAAAGCGAATTTAGATAAGGTAAGAAAAATAGCTGAAGAATTAGGCGAAAATATCGGAGTATTACAAGATATTTCAGGGCCAAAGATTAGGGTATTAGAACTTCCTGAGCCATTTTTATTAAAAAAAGGCGATAGATTAGATATTTATAGACATACAATAAAGGCTAATCAAAAAGCGCAAAATCACTATGAAGTAAGCACAAATTATAATGAAATTCTAGGTGCAGTAAGAGTTAGCGAAGCTATATATTTATGCGATGGTTCTATTAAAGTAATAGTTGAAGATGTAAATCAAGATTATTTAAAATGCCAAGTTCAAAACGATGGAAAATTAGCGTCAAATAAAGGTATAAATTTTCCTAATACAAAAATCAATATAGAAGTAATTACTAAAAAAGATAAAGATGATTTATTGTGGGGTGTTAAAAATGATGTTGATTATATGGCAATATCTTTTGTTCAAAACGCTTATGATATCAAAAATGCTAAGCAAATATTAGCTGAAAACGGAAATAAAACCGCTGTTTTTGCAAAGATTGAAAAATTTGACGCTGTTGAGAATATAGATGAAATTCTTAATGTAAGCGATGGGATAATGGTTGCTCGTGGGGATTTAGGAATAGAAGTTCCTTTTTATAAGGTTCCAAGCATACAAAAATCAATAATCAAAAAAGCTAACGAAATAGGTAAGCCAGTAATCACTGCAACTCAAATGCTATTTTCTTTAGCAAATAACAAAAGTGCAACTAGAGCAGAGATAAGCGATGTTGCAAATGCTGTGTTAGATGGAACTGATGCTGTTATGCTTAGCGAAGAAAGTGCAGTTGGAATTGACCCTGTAAATGCCGTTAGCATTATGGCTGCAACGATTAGCGAAGTAGAGAAAATCTATCCATATTGCAATTTTAATCACGATAAAAGAGATATGACTGATACCATCGCAGCATCAGCTGTGCAACTTGCAAAAGATATTAATGCAGACGCATTGATTTGTCTTACAAGTAGTGGTGCGAGTGTTAAAAAAATGGCAAGATATAGACCTGATACAAAGATAATAACAATGAGCCATTGTGATAAAACACTAAAAAGCCTTAGTATTTGTTGGGGTCTTAGTGAAGCTTATGTGGTTGATAAGGCAGGTAGTTTGCACGAACTTTTACAAAATTGTGTAAGAGTAGGGGTAAAAAAAGGCATTATGGATAAGAGTAAAAATTATGTTATTACAGCAGGTTATCCTGTAGGAGAAACAGGTAGCACGAATTTAATCAGAGTTCTTGGAAAAGAACAAATAGAGTATTATTTAAACTTGTAGAAAAAAAGGAATTTAAAATAGGCTTTTGCTTATTTTAAATTCTAAAAAATGAATGATATTTAAACTTATATTAAATAATAATTATTATAATACTTATCAATAATTATGAAAGGAAGTTTAAATGAAGAGAATATTCTTAAGCTCAACTTTAGCTTGTGTTTTAGCAAGTTCTTTAAATGCTAGTTATGTAATAAAACCAAATGAAATGATTGATATTTATGATGATAGTATTAATAAAACTAGCATTCAAGCAAATCTTATTAAGTCTTTAAATCCAGATGATAGTTTTAAGTGGCATTATGCAAGATACTTTGAAGGCAAATCAAAAACTGATTTATATTTTAGAGATATTAGTGTAAGAGATGATAAATTACTAGCAGCAGGGAGCTATCATTCATCAATAGTGTTATTTGACTTAAAAAATGACAATATTGTTTATAATGATTTTTATGCGATAAAGGATGCTGATCATTCTGAATTAGGTAAGAAATATCCAGAAGCTACCGACGATGCAAAAAAACAAGAAAAAGTTAAAGAAGATAGCAAAACAGATAATAATAACGATGATGATGAGTGGAGTGGGGCAAGTGAGCTTTTCGTAGAGCAAGTAGAATTTATAGATGATAAAACTGCTTTTGTAAATACTATGCCAAAATATTTAGGAAGAGATAATAAAAATGCTAGACCATATTTGCACCATTCAGGACTACATAAAATAAAATTAGATAATAGCGGTGATTTAAAGGAATTAGCCTTTTTAAAGGGTGAATATTTTTTGTTTAGAAAATACAAAGATGGTGTAATTGCTTTAGATGATAAAGAAACTTTTAGTATTTTTGATAAGAATTTAAAATTGATAAAAAGCTTTAAGATTAAAGATGTAGTAAAGGCTGATGTTAGTCTTGATAGATTATTTGTGCTTTTAAAAGGCGAAAATAAAGGCATTTATGAATACGATATTAAAAAATCTAAACTAAATAAAATCGCAGATTTTAACGCACAATATTTTGGTCGTCCTATAAAAGCTACTACAAGCCCTTTTTTAGTAAGTCCTGATGCAAAAAATATTTATTATGCAACACCGCATAATTATAATTCTAAGCTATGTAAAGTAAGTGTATTAAATCATACAACAGAATGTTCAAATACAGGTTTTGCTTTATATTCTGGCTCTTATGCTATTAGTCCAGATGGTAAAACTTTGGCTTATACTTTTGGAGATAGATTAGGGCAAACTAGCATTTTTAATATTGAAAATAAGCCGTATTTAGCAGGAAGTATTAAGGGTGGGAATGTAAGTTATGCCGCTACATTTAAAGACAATAATACATTAATTGTTTCTAATAATCGTAGAAATATTGATATTTATGATTTATCAAAAGGCAAAAGTATTAGCATAGATGATAAATTTGAGAATTTAAAAGCAAATATTTTTAGTTTTATTGCACCAAATATGGAAAACATTAAAATTAAGATGAAAAATAGTGGTGGAAAAGAAAAAATAAAATCAGATATTATTTTTCCACAACATATTGATGGGATAAATATTGTTTATCTTTTACCTGATGAGTTTGCAGATTTTGTTGATGAAAAAGGTAAAATTTTTGCTTTACCAAAAAATGATTTAAGTGGGGAATTTAGCGTTATATTAAAGCTATGTGAAAACGGCAAAATAATTCGTGAAGAAGCCTTAACAACTCCATTTAATATAAAAGTTAGTAAGTGAAAGAATTTGTTTTTTCTTGCTTTAGTACAAAATGTGTTGTTAAATTAGAAGCTAGCGAATATGAAGCTTCTAATTTGGCTATTAAATGTTTTGAGCTTTGTAAAAATCTACATTTAAAATATAATTATTTTGATAATTCTTCGTTGGTATCTAAAATTAATAATAAAAGCAAAAATCGGATAAAATTAGACCAACAAACTATGATGATTTTGCAAAAACTCTTAAGTCTTAGTGAAATTACTAATTATGCTTTTGATATTACATTAATCAATAAAAAATTAAAAAACAATGCAAAATATGGTAAAAATTCATATTTTTTATCTAAAAAATTTATAGAATTTGAAGATATAAATACAAAAATTGACTTAGGTGGTGTGATTAAAGAATTTGCAGTTGATGAATGTGCTAAAATTTGTGAAAAATACAAATATGCGATTAATTTTGGAGGGGATTTAAAGACTAATAAAGAAATATTTGTAAATATTAAAAATCCTAAAAATCCACAAGAAGCTATTAAAAAATGGCAAATCTTAAATCAATCACTAACAACTTCAGCACAATATGAAAGAGCAAATCACATAATAAATACAAAAGATTTTAAATACTCTCAAGTTAGTGTAATAGGAGACAATACGCTTAGTTGTGGGGTATTTTCCACTGCTTTGTGCTTTGAAGAATTTATTTTGCCTAAAGAGTATTTAGCAATTTGCATTGATTTTAATAACGAAATAAAATACCAATCTAATCGTGACAGGTAATTTAATATATTTTAAGTGAAGTTAAAATAAAGAGAGTTTTATTATATTACTTTAGAACAATCTTGATTAAAAATATTGTTATAAATGCTTGCTTTTTAGATATTTAAAGAAAAATAGCAATAATTTTTGTATTACTTTCGCAAAATAGATAGAACTACAAATACCGCTTCTTATTTTGCTCATTGCAGCATAGTTTGTTATCAAAATCATTATTAAGAGTATTTTTAAAAACTTAAATATATCTTTATGAATAGTGCTTAAAACTATTGCTTTTTATATTTTATTTGTAATATTTTACTAATTCTTAATATGTTTGTTTTGTTAAAATAATTAGAAGTTTCACTAAGTTTTATACTTATATTTAATATAGTTTTTGTCTATGATTTTTATATTGTGCTACCAATTTTAAATTCTATTTTTTTGCAAATAATTATATTGTGAATTTAATATTTAAAATATTTGTTTTATTTTAGATACGAGCTAAAAATAAAATTAAGGGAAATAAAAAAGTGGCTCCGGATGTAGGATTCGAACCTACGACCAAGCGGTTAACAGCCGCCTACTCTACCGCTGAGCTAATCCGGAATAAGTAGTAATCGTTAAGTAAAAGCGTAATAATAGCCAAGAAAATTTTGTTTGTCAAGAGTTTTTTGAAAAAAATATAAAAAAATGTGAAATTTAATAAAAAATGCTTTTAGTCAAAATGATTTATTGACTTAAAAGCACTTATAAATTATAAGTTTTTAAATAGTTTATAAGCAGGATTTATAAGCAATGCAGCACAAAATGCTTTTGCAATATCAGTTACTATGAAAGGATATAACCCTATACTAAGTATTTTATCCTTAGGAACATAAAAGCTTAAAATAAATAAGCCACAAATATAAAGCACCGCAGTAGCTACTAGAGCATATAAACTTAACGCAAAGACATTGTTTATATCATGGTCTTTAGCTTTTCCCATAATATAACCCATAGCAATCAAACCAAAAATATACCCACCACTAGGGCTTAAAATTGCGTGCAAACCACCACCGCTAGCAAATACAGGAAAGCCACACAAACCTTCTAAAAACCATAAAATCAAACTAAATAAAGCTAGTCTTGAGCCTAAAGCATAAGATATAGTTAAAACCACCATAGTTTGCATAGTAAAGGGTATGATGTCTATGCTTATTTTTAAATTAGCAGCAAATGCTATTAAAATACTTGCTAGTAATACTTTAGCTGTATTGCTTGCGGTATTTTTCTTTAAGCAAAAACTTTTTAAAGCTGCTAACATAATCCCTCCTTTGTAAAATTAAAAAATGATTATATACTAAAAATAATATTTATAAAGGAAGAATTATGAAAAAACATTTAATAGCCACTAGAGTAGGGGCGTTTTATTTAGAAGATGATAAAATAACGCCTTTTATTTACGATGAAGCCCCGACTGATTTGATTAATCATTACACAAGCAGAATAAATCATAGCTCAAGAATTAAAAATCCTTGCGTTAGGCGTGGATTTTTAGATGGTTCTAAGGATAGATTAGATGATGAGTTTATAGAGATTTCTTGGGATAAAGCCTTTGAATTAATTGCAAATAATCTTAAAAAATATTATGAAAAGTATGGCTCTAGCAGTATTTACGCTGAAAGTTACGAATGGGGTGGGGTAGGTAAAATCGGCTGGGGTAGAATGCTAATTCATAGACTTATCAATGCTCTTGGTGGCGGGGTCTTTGAGTTAGGAGATTATTCAACCGGCTCTGCAATAGCTAGTATGCCTTATGTTTTTGGCTCATCTTGTGTTTATGAAAGAGCAACTGATTATAAAGAAATAATCAAACACGCTAAAGTAGTGGTGTTTTGGGGAGCTAATCCTATTATTACAAGTAAAATTGCTCACGATATTCCTATGCACGAACACGAAAAATATCTAAAACAAATGGCTGAAAATAAAGATATTGAAGTAATTTTTATAGATATTAGAGCTAATGAGAGTGCAAAAATGATGAATGCAACAACTCTAACTCCTAATTCAAATTCTGATATGGCAATGGCTATTGGAATGTGCAATTATCTTTATACTAACAAGCTTTATGATAAAGAATTTATAGAGAGTAAAACTACAGGATTTGATACATTTAAAGACTATTTTCTAGGTATAAACGACGGGGTAAATAAGGACTTAGAATGGGCTAGTAAGATTTGTGGTATTAGCAAAACTGATTTAGAAAATCTAGCCTTAAAGCTTAAAAATAATCCTAGTAATATTTTATTAGGTAGGTCAATTCAAAGACAATTAAACGGAGAATTTAACTACTTAGCAATAATTTGCTTAGCTGCTATGTGCGGACATATAGGCAAAGATGGTTTAGGGATTGAGTTTAATTTAAGCAGTGGTTGCAAGGGTGAGAGTGCAAAAAATACAGAAAAATTAAGTGATATAAATACACTTTTAGGCGAAATAAAAGGCAAAAATCATTATATCCCAAGCTCAAGGCTTAGCGAGTGCTTATTAAGGCCTAATACAAAAAGCACTTATAAAGATGAAGAAATCATCTATCCTGATATAAAATTAATGATAAATGCTTGTGGCTCATATCTTACCCATCAGCCAAATAGCAATGAGAGTTTAAAGGCTTTAAATAATCTTGAGTGCATTATCACACTTGAGCCTTTTTGGACGGCTCAAGCTAAGATGAGCGATATTGTTTTGCCTATTGCTATTGAAGGGGAGCGTTATGATATAGAGCAAAGCACGAATAAAGAAATAATTTTTGCACTAAAACCTATAAAAGAGCCTTTTTATAACGCAAAAAGTGATTTTGAAATATGCAAAGAAATAGCAAAAAGATTTAATAAATCTTATGAATTTTGCCGTGATTTAGATGAATTAGACTTAGTAAAATTAGCTTATTTAGATATTAAAGAAAGATATTTTAAAAAAGGAATAATTTTAAGTGAGTTTGATGAGTTTTTAGAAAAATCTTATGAAAAAGTGCAGGGCTTAAGTGAGTTAGAGCCTTTTACAAGATTTAAAAACATAAAAAATATTAATTTAAGTATAAAAAACAATATCGCAAAATACGAGCAAAAAGATGAGCTTTTAAGCAAATATCCTTTATTTTTAACTTCTGCACATAGTCCTTATAGACTTCATTCACAACTACATAATAGCGATATAAGAGATAGTGAAAATGATTTAGAGCCTGTTTATTTGCATAAAGATTTAGCTATTAAAAAGGGCATTAAGCAAGGAGATATTTTAAGGGTTTTTAATGATAGGGGTGAGATTTTAGTGGGGGCTAGAATAATTTGTGATATTAATCCTAATAATATTTTGATTTTTCAAGGTGCTTGGTGGCAAATTGATGGTAAAAGGTGCCTAAATGGAAATGTAAATGTACTAACAAGCTCAAGCCCAAGTTCAGCGGTATCAAATAGCAACACGGCTCACACTTGTAAAGTAGATATAGAAAAATTTAATGGCACTAAAAACTGGGAGAAAGACTGCTTTAAAGCTCCGAAAATTATCAAGAATTTAAATTATAAATTCTTATTTTAATTATCCTAAAAACTAGGATAATTAAAATTCTTTTTTGTTTAAATCATCTAAAATATTGCTAGCTAGACTATCTACGCTATTTGCAGCTTTATTTGTATCATTTGCAATATTATCATTTTCTTTACTTAGCTCATCAATTTCGCTTATGGTTGTATTGATTAGATTAATTGCTTGAGTTTGCTCATCTATACTCATACCAATATCGTGAATTTGTTGGACTAATAATTTTACATTAGCTTCTACTTGATTTAATGATGAGCTAGTGTTATTAGCTAATTTGCCAACTTCACTTGCAACCACGCTAAATCCACGCCCATGCTCACCTGCACGCGCTGCTTCAATAGCAGCATTTAAAGCTAATAAATTTGTATCTTCTGCAATGCCTCTAATAACATCAATAACGCTTTTTATGCTATCGCTTTGTTGGATTATTTCTTGGCTTTTTTGAGCTACTGCAGTCATTGAGCTTGACATTTGATTGATTGCTACTGCACTTTCTTCAAGGTTGTTTTTAGCCTTTTTGCTACCATTTAATAAAAGCTTCATATTTTCTTTTAAATTATTAGAATTTGATTTTAAAGTATTGCTTATATTTTCTTGAGAATAAAGCATATTTTTAATTTCTTGTTGCAAGGTATTTAGGCTATTTTCTATTTCTCCTATTGGGTTTTTTATATTATTTTTAAATTTCATATTTGAGTATTCTTTTAATAGCTCATCAATTTGGTTAATATCTTTTCCTATTTTTAGTTTTAGAGTTTGCAACATTTCTTTTAGAATTTCTTTTAATTCTTTTATTTTTGGATTGTAAGGTTCGCTGGTGATTTCATTATTTAAATTACCTTGTTTGATAGAATTTGTAATATTTGTAATTTCATTTATACAGGTTTGGTCTTTTTCATAATTTTGTTTTAGTTCTAATACGGTTGCATTTATTTGCATAGCCATTTTGCCAAATTCATCTTTATTATTTGTGATTATTTTATCTACATCATTGCTTTTATATCTTAAAAAATCAAAAAAACTATTAAGACCAGTATTGATTAAAGTAAGGTTTTTAATGATATTTTTAGATATTACATAAGCTAAAAACATATTTAAAATCTGTGCTAATAAGGCTATTATTATTTGAATAATTATTTCTTGTTGAGCTTCAGACTTATTTATATTTGCTTTATTTAGAATTTGATTTGTTATTTCGTTTTCTAATTTTTTATAATCTTCTATCACATTAGTAGCTACTTGGAAAAATTCATTTGCATTTATATTAAAATTACCATTTATATTATTATTCATAGTAGTTGATATAAATTCTTGAAGTTTTTTATAACTTTCAAGATTTGAAAGATTTTTTAAATATTCATCTATAAAATTAATTTTTAATTCTTTTAATTCTTTTAATTTTCCAGAAATACTTGTATTTAGGTAACTAATGTTTGAAAAAGTGTTAATATCCATAGTATTTGCATTAAATACTCCGTTTAAAGTCCCCCTTAATAAGCCATATCTTTCTTTTGTAGTAGCTACTAAATTAAGAGCATCGCTTAAACTAGCATAGCTTTCATCAAGACTTTGAGAAATATCTTTAACTTTTTTGATTTGTTGATTTATTAAATTAGTATAATTTTGTAATACTATAGCTCTATTGGATTTATTATCAACCATATTTCTTAGATTATCAACTTCGTTTTTTAAGTCGTTATTTAAAATAAATTTAGCTCTATGTTCTATTAAAGTTTGTTTATTTGCACCAGCTAAAAATCCTACGCTAAGCCCACGCTCAACTTGTAATAAGTGAATTATTTCGTTGGTTTGAGATATTATCTTTACGCTATCTTGTGCAGTTATTGAAGAATTATATGTCTTATAACTATTTTTAATTAGCAAAATATTATAAATTAATAATATAATTAAAAATGTGCTTGTAAGCAATAAAAGTTTTTTAGAAATAGATATTTTAGAAATCATAAGTCCCCTTAATTAATAGATTTAGATTTTTATTTTAAAGTTTTTTAAAGAATTATATAGATTTTAGGAGAATGGATGAAATTTTTTTTAATTTTTTGTATGTTTTTTTCAACATTACTAGGTAGCTCATTTAAAGGAAGTGATTTTGATGAGTTAAAAAGTATTGATGTAAGAGATTATTATATTAGCGAATATATTGATGGTATGGGTGCAAACTGGGATGGTAAAAAGTTATATAATAATCATAATCAAACTTATGAAATTAGCAAAGATTTTACAAAGGATTTTCCACCTTTTGAGATAAAAGGTCTTTTATTTTGTGGGACAGATTATTATGATACCTTTAATGATGTTATGTTAAACAAGCTTAAATGTGCTAAATTTTATGTGGTTGATGTCCCTAATCAAAAAGGAGATTTAAAGGATAGATTAAATTATTTAAGAGATTATTTAAAAGAACACCCTAATAAAAATATTACATTCGTAGTTCAGAATGAATTTAATAGTGAAGATGAATTTGTAGATTTTTTTAATGAAGTTATATTAAAAGAATCAGAAGGTGTGTATTTACACAAAAAGAACACTAATTATGATGTTCCAAGACAAGATAAAATAGTTCAAATTAGAAAATTTTATAAAGACAATTGCGTTATATCAAAAACTAATTTAAACAATGAAGGTAAGCTAATTAATTATGAATGCCAATGGAAAAAGATTAACGCTTTAAGAGCTCTTACTAAATTTACCGATGAAAAATTAAATAATAACGAGCTTACAACTATTACTATAGGCAGTGGTTTTAATATAAACGAAATTAATAAACCATTAAACATAGGAACCAAGATTGCATTTAAGTATTATAAACTTGATAAAGATGGAAAACCTATGCATAGCGTATTTATTAGAAGTTTTTAAGGAGTGGGTATGAAAAAATTATTGTTTGTTGCTAGTTTTATTGCTGTATTTTTTAGTGCTTGCAACGATGAAGCTAAAACTACAAGTATTAAAACTGGAGATATATTAACTTTAAAAAGTTGGGATAATCAAGAAATAAAAATCAAAAGAGAAGAAAATGGCTTTAGTTTGGTTGATAGCAATAAAATTTTAATTATTGATATATTTGGGACTTTTTGTCAGCCTTGTAGAGCCGAAGCTCCAATGCTTTTTGATATACAATCAAAGCATTTAGATGATTTAGTGTTTGTTGGATTATCTTATGCAGAAGAAGCAGATAATGAAAAATTAAAAGAATTTGCAAAGAACTATAATGCGTATTATTTTTTAACAAATGATAAAAGAGCAGATTTGATAGTAGAAGCAATAACAGATGATATAAAATATAATACTCAGGTTCAATTACCTTTTAAAGTAATGTTAAAAGATGGTAAATATCAAAAATTAGGAAATGAGTATTTTATTTTAGGTAAAGCCGATGAAGGATTATTAAGAGAAAGTATAAATAAAGCAAAGGAAAATAAATGAAAAAATCTTTAATCTTATTAAGTGTATTAGTGTTGTTTGGTTGTGTAAATACTAACAATGTTGAGGTAGCAAAAGAAGTGAAAAAATTAGAAAATAAAGAATATAAAATATCAAAAATTATAGTCAAAGACACAAATAAAGAATATAGCAATTCTAGTAATTGGTCTTTAATAATTGAAGATAATAAATTAGGAATGTTTGTAGGTTGCAATAGAATTTTTAGTGCTATAAAACAAGAAAATAATAATATTTATTATGAAAATCCAGCAAGCACAAAAATGATGTGCCCTAATCAAGTAATGGAAGTAGAAAACGCAGTTGCTAGTAGTCTTACAAGTATGCAAATAATAGAAAATGGCTTAGAAAACGATAAAGTAAAAATTATTTTTGAATAATGATTTTTCTAGCAAACAAACCAATTAATATTAGCTCTAATTCTTACGCTTTAAAATTAGGTAAAAAATTAGGGCTAAAATTAGGATATTCAGGCACACTTGACCCATTTGCTAGCGGGGCATTACTCTGTGCTGATAAAAAACACGCAAAATTATTTCGCTTTTTAAATCTTGAGCCAAAAGTCTATGAAGCAACAATTTGGCTTGGTGCAATTAGCCCTAGCTTGGATAATGAAAACATAAGCTTTTGTAGTGTTAAAGAGCCTAGTTTAGAGCAAATTATGCAAGCTTTTGCTAAGTATCAAGGAGATATAACTTACACTCCGCCTATATTTTGTGCTAAAAAAATCAATGGCAAAAGAGCATATGAGTTAGCTAGAAATGGCGAAAAGGTTGAGCTAAATGAGTGTGTAATGAGTGTAAAAGCGGAGTTTTTGCATTATAATTTCCCTTTTATTAGTTTTAGATTAAGTGCTAGTAAAGGCACTTATGTTCGTTCATACGCCAAGCTAATTTGCGATGAATTAGGCGTAAAAGGGACTTTGAGTGCTTTAAGAAGACTTAGTGAAGGTGGCTTTAAGGAATTTAAAAATTATGATGCTTTTGGAAGTGTTGGTTTAGAAGAAAATTTTTATTTAGGCGATATAAACGACTTGCTATTAGGCAAAAAATTAAGCTTAAATGATTTTAAAAAACAAGATTACAAAATTTATAAAATAGATTTAGGAGATTGTTTTAGCATTATTAGATTAGATGAAAAAATAGAATATATTTTAAATAAGGTGGAAAAATGTTAGTAGTATCAAGAAATGCAGGTGAAGGAATAGTTATTGATGGTGGGATTAAAATTAAGATTTTTGAAATAAAGGGCGATTCGGTAAAAATCGGTATAGAAGCTCCTAAACAAACTTTAATTTTAAGAGATGAATTAGTAGATTCTATAAAAGATGAAAATATCCAATCAGCTGCATCTTCAAGTGAATTGTTAGATAGTTTAGTAAGCTCACTTTCAATGTATAAAAAAGATAAATAATGAAAGCTTTTGCAAAGATTAATATATTTTTAAAAATCACAGGCAAAAAGGATAATTATCATCAATTAATTTCAAGATTTTATAGGATTGATAATTTATATGATGAGCTTTATTTTATACCTAAAAGCGAAGCTAGGAATTTAGATAAAACTTTAATTCCTAATTCAAATTCTTTATTAAAAATCAATGGAATTACTTACGAAAATGAGTTTAAACAAGATGAATTGATGGATAAGTTTTATTTGATAAATGATAATTTAGTAAGTAATTTTTATTCTAAAAGCGATATTTTTTCAAAAGTTTTAAGTTTGATTGATGAGAATTTAAAACAAGAATTTCAAAATAATTTCGCTTTAGTTTTACACAAAAATATCCCTACTTTTGCAGGACTTGGCGGTGCTAGTTCTAATGCTGCTTGTTTTATAAAACTATTAAATGATATAAAGCCTTTTGATACTAAAGCAATTGCTAGGCTTAGTGGGGCTGATGTGAGCTTTTTTGAAAGTGGGCTAAAGAGTGCTAATGTTAGTGGATATGGTGAGATAATTGATGATTTTAGCGATGATTTATGCGATTTTTCATTAGAATTTAGCACACCTTGTAGCACAAAAGATGTTTTTAGTGAATTTGCAAAAGAGCCAAAATATTATGCAAATGATGAATTAAGTAAATTAAAGACAAAAGAGCTTTTAAATAATTTTACAAATTATGATTTAAACGATTTGCTAAAATCTTGCAATGCTTTATATTCTATCACTTTAGACTATGCTAATAAGGGCTTATTTTTAAGTGGTAGTGGGGGTAGTTTTTTTAAACTTAAATCATAATTTATCTAATTTGTTTTAGCTTAGAATTGTTTATTTTAAACATTTTTGATGAACTTTTTTGAGCTAAATCCAAATCCACAATTACATTAGCTATATTTTTTGCATAATTTATATCAAATTCATACCCGTGCAAATTTGCACTACTTGAGTATAAATATTTAAAATCTTTTAAAAATATACTATGTTTATTATCATTTACTAGCCTAAATGATATTTGGTTTTTATATATAAAGGTTGTTTTTTTAGCCTTTCTTACTTGATTTTTAAATTTATTTGGAACTCTTACAAGGTTTTTAAGGCTAGTTAGATATGTGCTTGTGATTATGCAAGGTTTATTGATTTCTCTTTTTTTAGCTAAATTAATTTCTTTATAATCTTTACTTAAAAATCCAGCTGTAGTATCGGTTTGTGCTAGATAAATCATTTAACAAAACTTGGAATTTTATTTAATATCATAGTTGTAAAATCTATCATTTGATTCATCATCCAAGGCATTAAAAATATAATAATTACTACGACTAAAATGATTTTTGGCACAAAACTTAAAGTCATTTCGTTAATTTGGGTTGTCGCTTGAAATATACTTATTAAAAGTCCTGCAATAAGTCCAGCTAAGAGCATCGGAAGTGATAATAAAAGTGCTATTTTAAAAGTTGATACCCCAAGTGCAACTAAAGTGCTTTCCATATTAATCCTTATCATCAAAGTGTTAAACAATTTTAGGCAAAATTACTTAACTATAATTAAAACAAGGAAAAACAATTAAAAACGACTTTATTAAATTATTAAAAGAAATAGACATAAACCTTTGGCTACTTGTTTCTATATTTATTACACATTGTGTTTATTGTTTTTTGTTTTTAATTAATGGTATTTTTCCTATGGCTATTTTTAATATTTACTCAATAACGAGTTATTTTGTAGCAATTTGCTTTTATTTAAAAGACAAAATAACAGCAGCGTTTTTTGTAGCATTTGCCGAAATATTTTTACACCAAATTATGGGTTCTTATTATTTAGGGTTTGAAAGTGGATTTAGCACTATTATGATGTGCTTATTTTTCTTGCAATTTACATTTTTTAGCAAGTGGCTTTATAGAATATCAGTAAGTTTATTTTTGCTTTTTAGCATATATGGTTTATATTATTTTAGACATTATTTAGTAGGTGAATATAGTAATAGTCAAGATTTGTTTTTCTATATCAATACATTTTCAAGCTCTGTTTTTATGTTAATTTATGGTGGTCTTGCAACGGTTACTTCAAATAAAAAATTATCCGACTTAACTTATTTGGTTTATAGAGATTTTCTAACAGGTCTTTTTAATAGAAAATACTTTGAAGAAAAGATAATTCCTAACTTCAATAAAGATGAATCACTTTTAATAGCAATTTGTGATATAGATAATTTCAAAAGAATTAATGATACTTATGGTCATGATATAGGCGATATAGTTTTAAAAAGTGTAGCATCAGCAATTCAGTATGAAATGTTAGGGCTTAAAGGCGTTGTTTCTAGATGGGGTGGCGAAGAATTTGTAGTGAAATTAAATGTGAAAAACAATCAAGAAGCAGAATACTATATGAATGTAGTAAAAAATTCAGTTTCAAAACAAGAATTGAAAAAATATAACATAAAACCAACTATAACAATTGGTGGTATTTTTATTAAAAATCCTTGTAAAGATAGTTTTGAGCATTATTTTAAAATTGCCGATCAAGAATTATATTTTGGTAAAAAAAGCGGCAAAAATTGTGTAAATATACAAGTTTCATAATTTTTTTATAATTAAGTTTAATTTAAGAAAAAAAATATATAATTCTGTCTTTATTTCATAAGTGCGGGAATAGCTCAGTGGTAGAGCACAACCTTGCCAAGGTTGGGGTCGCGAGTTCGAACCTCGTTTCCCGCTCCATTATTTTACATATTTTGCCCAGATGGCGGAAATGGTAGACGCAAGGGACTTAAAATCCCTCGGTAGTTTTTACCGTGCCGGTTCAAGTCCGGCTCTGGGCACCATAAGGTGATATAGCCAAGCGGTAAGGCATGGGCCTGCAAAGCCTTGATCCTCGGTTCAAATCCGAGTATCACCTCCAATAAGGCTTTTGCAAAAAATCTTTTATCGCTTGTTTGATAATTTTTCGGGAGATGGCTGAGTGGTCGAAAGCGGCGGTCTTGAAAACCGTTGAGGTGCAAGCCTCCAGGGGTTCGAATCCCTTTCTCCCGGCCACTTCATTTTTAACAATCTTTTTCATTTTATATTTTTTTAAAAAAGTATTTTGTTCTAGCTTTTTTAGCTCCTTTGTTAGAAGAAAATATTTTAATTGAGTGTTGAAAAACACTCAATATATTTTAATTAGAATTTAATTCCAAATTGATTTATTAATAAACCATCAAGCATTCCATTAAATTGGTCTAAAAATCCCATTTCTTTTACTATTGTAAGTGCAAAATAAGATGAAGTGATAGGTCCAGCACTTGTGATTATGTTTTTACGAACTACTACAGGCTCATTTAATCTTGTTCCTTTAATTCCTTCTTCGCAACCTGGATAGCAAGTAAATTCATCACTTAAAACTCCAGCATTTGCTAAAACTATTGGAGAAGCACAAATTGCTGCTATTAATTTGTTTTGAGAATTTAAATCTTGTAAAATTGATTTGATTTTTTCACTATTTTTAAGGTTTGTCATACCACCAAAACCACCTGCTAATGCAATTGCATCAATGTTTTTAGTATCAACTTCGCTTAGTTTTACCTTAGCTTTTAAAACCATACCAGTATCTAGTGTAACTTCTAAATTATCATCTAAACTAGCACAAATTACATTTATATTAGCTCCATAATTTTTCGCTCTTAGAAGAATATCAATAATGCTAATTAATTCAATATCTTCAGCTCCATTTGCCATAGGCACTAAAATATTTTTCATTTTTACTCCTTTTAATTAGATTAGAGAATAATATTAATTAAAATTAAGTAATTAATTGTTAATATTCATTTTCAAATTTTTTAAAAAGGATATTGATGGATACAACAATTCAAGATGTAAAAGCCACAACCACAGAAACTCTGAATAAACTAATTGATTTGCAAAGTGCAGGTTTTGATTTTGAAGGATTTTTCTTAAAATATGGTTTTAAGATTTTAGGTTCAATTCTTATTATTGTTTTAGCATTGTTTTTAATGAAAGTTGTAGGAAAAATTTTAAGAGTTACTTTAATTAAAATTAGCACAGATGAGACTTTAACCAATTTCTTAGTTAAGCTTGTAAAAATTATAATTTTAGTTGTTGGAATTCTAGCAGCACTTAATAATGTTGGTGTTGATACGACTTCATTCGTTGCTTTATTTACAGCTACATCTTTTGCTATATCTTTTGCATTTAAAGAAACTTTATCAAATATAGCTGCGGGTGTTTTGGTTGTAGTGTTTAGACCTTTTAAAATAGGTGATTATGTAAAATTTGGTGCAGGAGAAGGATTTGTATCTGATATATGTTTGTTTTCAGTTACGCTTAGAACATACGATAATACAAATATAATAGTTCCAAACTCAAAAGTTATAAGCGATAATATTTATAATTATTCTCGTGAAAAAACAAGAAGAATTGATTATTCTAAAGTAATTGACCCATCAACCTTATGTGATGTTAGAAAAGAAGTTGAAACAGCATTGGGTCAAAATGAATTAATTTTAAAAAATCCAGCAATTTATGTAGGGGTTAAAAATGTAAATGATGCTAATATAGAAATAGCAATTCAACTATGGGTAAAAAATGAAAATTACGAAAAAGCTTCAATGCAGGTAAATGAAGCACTTGCAAAGATATTTATAAAATAATTTTAGAATTTGAAATGAGATTTTTATCTTATTTCAAATTCTTTTTTTCACAATAAAACTTAAAACATAAGCAATCATAAAGCAAAAACAAGCAAGTAAAATTATACAAGCTCCGCTACTTAATTCATAAGCAATACTTAAAATTAATCCACCTAAGCAAAAAAATAGCGATAATAATACAGAAATAATCATCATAGATGAGAGCTTGGTGCAAAACATAGAAGAAATATAGCTAGGAATACAGAGCAAAGCTAGTATTAAAACCATTCCAACTACTCTTAAACTAATCACTATACAAATAGCGGCTGCAATTATTAGCATATAATAAATTAGATTTGCATTAACACCATTTGCCTTGCAAAACTCACTATCAACGCTAACTCCTATTAATTGTCTATAAAATACAAAAGCCATTATGATAAAAGCTATATCAGCACTTAACATAATATAAATATCACTTAATTCAACTGCCAAAATAGCTCCAAATAAATAGCTAAAAACTATGGAATTTGAATTAGGACTTAAATCGCTAAGCAATATCCCAACACTCATTCCAAAAGCCCATACTACACCAATTACAGCATCTTGGTTTTTGTAATTTCTTGATAAATATGCAATCAAAACAGCACAAGCAATAACAAAGGTTAAAGTGCTAAGCATAGTGCTAACTCCAAAATAAAGCGAAATCCCAAGCCCACCATAAGCTGCGTGAGAGATACCACCTACCATTGCTACAAGGCGATTTGTAAGAACAAGCGCTCCTATAATCCCACAAGCAATGCTTACTAAAACTGCTGCTAAAATTGCATTTTGAATAAAATTATAATTTAGATATTCCATAATTTTCCCATATATCAACTTCGCATAAATTATTTTTATGCGTTGCTAAGTGTAATAATTTGTTGCTATCAAGACCTTTTGTGATTTTGTGTAAATGTGCAGTCTTGCTAATATGAATTAATTTATTTGCATACGAAGAAATTAAAGCTATATCGTGGCAAACACAAATTATGCTAATTCCTTGATTATTAAGGCTTTTTAATAATTCAAACACTTCTATTTGTCCTTTTGCATCAATACTAGCAGTAGGCTCATCAAGTAATAATAATTCACAGCCACTAAGTATTGCTCTAGCTATTAAAACTCTTTGCTTTTGCCCGCCACTTAAACTTGCAAATCTTTTATTTGCATAATCTTTTAAGCCCAATTTTTCAAGTGCTAAAAGTGCATTTAATTTATCTTGTTTTGAATTAAAAAAGAATGAATTTCTTTTTAAAGTTCCCATCAAAACTACATCTAAAACATTGATAGGAAAACTAGGATTTATATTAGCAACTTGCGGGACATAACTTAATTTATTTGTGTTTATAATAATTTCGCCTTTACTTGGTTTTAACAAACCCAATAAAAGCTTTAAAGTTGTGCTTTTTCCACCGCCGTTTGCTCCTATAATTCCTACGAATTCATTTTTTTCTACATTAAAACTAATATTGCTTAAAATCTCTTCCGTATCGTAAGAAAAGCTTACATTTTTTACTTCAATCATCCAAAAAATCCTATAAATAATCCAACGCATATTACAAATACAAGGCTTAAAATCTCTATTTTTGAGTTAAATTTAAATCTTGTTATTATAAATGCACTTAAAAATATAGCCAAACTCATACCTAATGCGATTAATAAAGCCGCTATAAAAGCTCTAGCACCTAAGCTACTTATAAAACCAATTACTAAAATAAGTCCAGGACAAGGTAATAAACCTATGCTAAATGCTAAAAAATTATCAAGAACTTTTTCTTTATTTACTACATTTAAAATTCTATTCTCATTAGCCACACTAAAGCTTTTTATATTATTTGGTGTTTTTGCAATTTGTGAAATTTGTGGTTTTTTTAGTTTTAAATAAAGCAAAATAAGTGCTAAGAAACTTATTAAAAATCCTGAAATTTTATTAAGATTTAAAAGATTAAATAAAGAGAAAAAACTAGCAATTATAAAGGCATTTACTAAGTGAATAAAACCTACTTTTAGACTAAAAAATAATATTTTTTTCTTAGAGTTCATAAAATAAGCTGCGGTTATGCTTTTTCCGTGACTTGGTAATAAAGCGTGAAAAAAGCCATAAATTAGTGCGATAGGATATAAATATATGCTATTGTCTTTTAATAATTCAAGCATTTTGCTCTGTAATTTTGCTAATTTTTCTAATAAAATATCATAAAAAGATTTTGAAGTGTTGGTTTCAAATTCTTTTGATTTTTCTACTTTTTCATCTACTTTTTGAGCTATTTTTTCTATTACATTTGCTTTTTGAAATTCATAATAAACTGCATTTAGATTAATGTTTTCATTAATGCTAAAACCATCTACTTTATAGGTATTTTCTTTTATTTTAAAATTAAAAAATCCATCTAAATCCTCTACCGAAAACATTAAAACTCTATCAATTTTAGGGATAAAATCATAATCTATAAAGTATTCTAAAAAAAGCTCCTTATCAAAACTTACTTTAATATCTTTAACAATAAATTTGATTTTTTTGCTTTCTCCGAATGGCAAATCATAATATTTTAAAGTAGTCAAAAAATCTCTAGGTAGTAAATAATCAAGCAAAGCAGCACGAACGGCTACTAATTCTTTTTCATCTAAATTCTTGTCATTATTTAAATCATAGCCGTCTAATAGTGTTTGTGAAAAATTAGAAGAAAATTCCCATGAAATGGAATTTCCTTTAAAGCTAACATGAGCAGTTGGCGTATATAAAGCACATAAAGCACAAGCGTATATATTAATGCTTAGAACAATTATCGTTAATAATTTTCGCAAAGTTTAAAAGCTCCTTAGATAATTCATTAGAAAGTTGATTAATTTCTACTAATTTTAATCCACTTTCCTTGTGAATGGTTTTTGCCAATTTATCATTAAATTGCGGTGCTTTTAAAACAAGGCAAGCTTTTTTATCTTTTGCAATTTCTATGATTTTTGCTAATTCACTAGGTTTTATTTCTTTACCTTCAAATTCTAAAGTATATTCAACAAGATTATATCTTTTAGCAAAATATCCCCACGATGGATGAGCACTTATAAAACCTTTTACATTCACATTTTTCGTTAAATCATATATTTTTAAGTTTAATTCATCTAATTCTTTTTCATAATTTTTTAGATTTTCATCAATTGTTTTGCTTTCATTAGGAAAAGCTTCTTTTAAAGCATTAGCTGAATTTTGTGCAATTTGTTTTAATAAAATAGGGTCAGTCCAAATATGCACATCTAAGCCTGAATGCTCGTGATGATGCTCGTGATGATGGTGCTCTTCTTTATGATTTGAGCCTATGTGATGAATTAAGTCTTTTTTAATATCTTTTACGCTCATATTTTTAGGATAATAAGTTGGCCAATTATCCATTTCTTTTAGCAATTCTTCTTGACTAGAGTTGCCAAAAAATATATGAAAATGTTCTAAATCTTCTGTAGGAGCGATATTGTGGTCGCTAAATTGCACATATTTAAAAGCTGCATCTTTATTGGTAGCTTCAAATAAATATCTAACACCTTTTTTACCTGATTCATAGGTTAGTATTTTGTATCCAATATATTTATAATTTGATTTTTTACTTATACCATTTTGTATAAATTCCATACTATCTTTTGTAATGATTATGCTTTCTACATCGGTTTTATAGCCATTTAGATAATATTCTTTATATTCTTGCTCAGTTTTATCTTTTTTTGCATTTGATTTTAATTTGTAATATTCATCTAAATCCCCATTTTTAGCGTAAGGATAAATTGATTTCCAATTACCAATCCAATCACTTAAATCTCTATTTTTTACATCATTATCATCAAAAATCCCATTATATACATCATCATTATGTTCGTGATGGTGCTCGTTTAATTCTTTATGAGAATAATTATTTTTTTGAATATTTTTATCAGTGTGAATTATTTTTATATTGGTATTTTCGGCAAGTCTTTTAAGCCATATATCTTCAATTTCAACCCCGATACCTAAAAATACTTTAGCCTTACTAAGCTCCATCATTTGCTTTGGTTTTGGCTCGTAAGTATGTGGGTCAGCTCCTGCTGGCATAAGAGTTGTAATATTTGCATTTGGTAATAGTTTTTTAACAATTTCAACTTGTGGTAATATGCTAACTCCTACATTATTAGCTAATAAATACACGCTAGCTAATGAACTTAATAATATCTTTTTCATTGCAATTCCTTTTCATAAATGTTTTAAAGTTGCAAGTGTAGTAAATTGTTGCTTAAATGCAACTTAGTTGCAAAAAATAAATTAGGTTTAAATTTTAATTTTTTTTGCTATTATTTACGAGATGAATTCAGTAAAATTATTAAAAAAGCACGATATCGGTATTACAGAACTTAGAATTTTATTATTAGATGAGCTTTTAGCTGCTAAAGAGCCTATGAGTTTTGATGAATTTAAAACTAAGGCAAATAAAACTACATTTTATAGGACGATGGAGCAGTTTCAAAAGTCTAAATTGGTAAATAAAATTGATTTAGATGGCAAGGGTTATTATCAAATAAATAAAGGTAATAATGCACTTTTTGTGTGTGATATTTGTCATCATACTAAAGATTTGGAGTTTCCAACAATTAATAATTTAAAAGTTAATTCTGTCTTGGTAAAAGGAGTTTGTGAGGAATGCAAGGACAATGATGAATAAGATTATATTTTTAATTGTATTTATTGTTTTTGCTTTTGCAGATGAGAATATATATAAACCTTTAACTAGCATACCTTATGATAAAAAATTAGCTGCCGTTGGTAAAAGATTATATTTTGATGTAAATTTAAGTCCTAATAAAGTATCTTGCAATACCTGTCATAATTTAAATCTTACTGGTAGTGGGACAAATAATTCTGGTATAAATTCTGATAATTTAACAAATCCACCAACAATTTTAAATATTGTATATTCTAATTTATTTTTTAAAGACGCAAATATTACTGATTTAAGAGAGCAAATTAAACAAACATTAAAAGACGATATGAATATTACGCCTGATGAATTTAATAGTTGGGTTAAGTTAAATGTAACATATCAAAGATGGTTTAATGAAATAGGATTAGCCGCTAATTATGATAATTTAGTAAGTGTTTTGGTAGAATTTGAAAAAGCCTTAATAACTCTTGATGCTCCTTTTGATTTGTATTTAAAAGGAGATAAAAATGCTATAAGTGATAATGCTAAAAGAGGACTTAAATTATTTAATTTTTATGGCTGCTCGTCGTGTCATAATGGTAGTAATTTTGGAAGTAATATAATTGCTGATATAAATACTAGCTTTTCAGAAGGCTGTAAATTAGAAGATAAAAAAGTAAAAGTGCCTACTTTAAGAAATATTACAATTACCCAACCATATACATATCAAGGAGCATTTAATAATTTAGAAGATATTGTTAGAGTTATGTCTGCTTGTCAATTAGGCATAGTTATGCCAGATAAAGATGTTGATGATATAATAGAATTTTTAAAAACACTTGAAGGAAAAAGACCTAAGATTTTGGAAGAGAAATGAATAGAGAATATAAAAATATAGAAATAAAAACATTTGTTCAAAAGATTTTACAGATTTTCATTGCTGCAATGATGGTTGGCATTTTTGTATGCACTGGAATATTTTTTACCAAACTTCATCAAATAGATATTAATTACGATATAAACAACCATATACACGAAATTATGTTAGACAATCAAGAATTAATGCTAAATATAGAAAGACCAAGTATTTATGCAAATTTTGAAAATAGTGGCAAGAAGTTAAGTGAGATTGATGTTAAAACTAATGAGTTAATTCAAATTCTTAAAAACAATAAACAATTAAATGCTAATGAAGAAGAAAAAATTAAAAGTAGTATAGAAAAATTAAAACAATATATAAAAGATTTTAATAGTTTATTAGGGACTAGCGGAAGTGATTTTAAAAGCTTTAATGTGCTTTATTCTCAATCAAAATTGGTTGATGTAAAACAAAATGTTTTAGAGTATATATTTGCTACTAAAATTAGCGTGAGTTCAATAAAAGGATATATTGAGTTTTTAGACTCATTAATAGAAAATAATACAAAACAAATTATTGATTATAAAACACAATTAATTGAATTAAAACAAAATTATGCAAAAACCAAATTAGATAAAGATAAAGAATATATAGAGCTTTTAGAAGATAAAATATCAACTATTGATGATGAAAAAACATATTTAATATTAAGTAGAAAATTATTAGATGGAGTGAAAAAACTTCACGAAGAAAAAAATGAAATTAAAAATTTCACAGATTTTGAAAATATTTTAACTCAATTAAAATTGCAAGTTTTAAGTAAAATTGAGCATTTAGAAAAGACAAATGACCAATTAGTTTTAGTTGGTGCAATTTTTGCAGTTTTATTAATATTTACTACTTTTATTATTTTTAAATATAGCCTAGATTTAACAAGTGCATTAAATATTTTATATAAAGCATTTTTAAATTCTCCAATTCAACAAGTTTTAATAAATACAAAAAATAAAAAGAATTTATATGCTGAATATGTAAATGATACTTTTACATTCAATGTTCATGCACCAACCGAACAAAGTGAAAGTATAAGAAAAGCACAAGCGGTGAATTTTTATGATTCATTAGATGGAATTATTGATTTGACTGATAGTGCTAAAGGGTTTGATTATGGAACGCTAATTCAAGAAAGTCATAGCAAAATCCAAGCTTATAATGAAAATGATATTACAAGTAGAAAAGAAACTAGATTTTTCTCTGTATTTAGAAAAAATTTAGGTGATAATATTGAGCTGATTAATAAAGTTGATGTAACTAAAAAAATCTTACAAATTAAAGATTATAAAACCAAGCTTGATAATATGCAAAAGAAATTAGATACAGATAGCTTAACAGGTTTATTATCTTTACAGGCTTTACAAGATAGGGAATTAAAAGACGATAAAGCTAATAAAAATAATATTTTCTTATATTTAAAAATTGATAATTTCAATGATTTAAGGCTGAATTATTCAACTATTATGATTGATGAGATTATAAAAGTTTTTGCAAATTCTTTAAAAAATGCTTTAAATGTGAAAAATAACGATGAGGTATTAAAAAGCACTAGTATTTATCATTTGCAACTAGATGAGTTTTGTATAGTTTATAAAAACCACGAAGAAGCTATGGCAGCAGCTGATTTGATACAAAATCATTTTAAAACCCAAACAATGAACTCTACAAGGGGTAAAAAAAATAAATTTGAGTTAAAAATAAATTCTGGTATGGAACTTAAAGACTTAGAATTAAATATCGGAATTTCAAGTGAGCGTGATATTAGAAAGTCAAATCAAGAGATTATTAATAGACTTGCACAAGCAATCTTAGCAAGTTATGAGACTATTAAAACAAAAGAGCCTTATTGTGTTTATAAAGAAGGTTTAAGTATAGAAAAACAACACGCAGAGCAACAAAGAGTAGTAGGTCAGATAAGATATGCTTTAGAAAATGATAAAATATTTGTGGTTTGTCAAGGTGTGCATAATTCTATTACAAAAGAAGTTTCTTATTATGAAGTGTTAGTAAGGTTAAGAGATGAGCATAATAATATAGTCTCACCGGGACTTTTCTTAGATGTAGCAAGAAAAGTGGGTCTTTATAAAGATATTCAAGAAGTAGTAATTAATAAGGTTTTTGATTTGATAGAGCAATATCCTAATGCGAATTTTAGTATAAACCTAGCTAACTCTGATATTATCAATAAAGAAACTAGAGATGTATTTGAAAATAGATTAGAAAAATGCTCTCGCCCAGAAGCTTTATGTGTTGAGATATTAGAAAGCGAAAGTATTGATAAATATGATGATTTATCAAATTTCTTAAAATCAATTTCATTTAGGGGTTGCAAGATAGCAATAGATGATTTTGGTAGTGGATATTCAAACTTTTATAGATTATTAAAAATTAAGTTTGATTACTTAAAAATTGATGGCTCAATTATTGAAAGTTTAGTAATTGATAATAATGCTAGAACCGTTCTTGAAACTCTAGTAGGATTTGCTCATAAGCAAGGTTATGAAGTTGTAGCTGAGTTTGTAAAAAATCAAGAAATTTTAAAAATAGTTCAAGATTACGGAATAGAAAAATCTCAAGGGTATGAGCTAAGCAAACCTGAAGAACCACATAATATTTTTATTTAGAATTTAAAATAGGAATTTGAAAATCTATTAAAAGGAGCAATAATGAGAAGTGATACTATTAAAAAAGGTTATACAAAGGCACCAAGTAGGTCATTATTAAGAGCCGTTGGGCTAAAAGATGAAGATTTTGCAAAGCCATTTATTGGGGTTTGTAATAGTTTTATAGAGATTATTCCAGGGCATTTTTATCTAAACAAATATGCTGAAATTATCAAAGATGAAATACGCAAAAACGGCTGTGTGCCATTTGAGTTTAACTGCATTGGTGTTGATGATGGTATTGCTATGGGACATAGTGGAATGCTTTATTCGTTGCCAAGTCGCGAATTAATAGCAAGTAGTGTTGAGACGGTTATGAACGCACATAGCCTAGATGCAATGATAGCTATTCCAAACTGTGATAAAATTACTCCAGGTATGATTATGGGGGCTTTAAGAGTGAATGTGCCTACTATTTTTGTAAGTGGTGGAGCGATGGCTGCAGGTAAGCTTAAAGATGGTTCTCAAATTGACTTAAATACAGCGTTTGAAGCGGTTGGCGAATACGAAGTTGGTAAAATTGATGAAGCGAAATTAAAAGAAATTGAATGTGCTGCATGTCCTGGAGCTGGAAGTTGCAGTGGAATGTTTACTGCAAATTCAATGAATTCTTTAATGGAAAGCCTTGGTATTGCACTTAAGGGAAATGGAACTATTTTAGCTTTAACTTCTGAAAGAGAAGAATTATTAAGAAGTGCTGCAAGAAGAATTTGCGAGATTGCAAAGAGCGAAGAGCTAAGCGAAAAATACAAAATTAGAAATATTTTAAATAATAAGAGTTTAAAAAATGCTCTTGTTTGTGATATGGCAATGGGCGGTAGCACGAATACAATTTTACATACTTTAGCAATTGCAAAAGAAGCTTATGCTGATGAGATTGATTTAAAATTAATGCACGAAATTGCTCAAGATACACCACATATAGCTAAGGTTAGCCCAAGTCTACCAGGAACTCATATGCAAGATGTAGGAAGTAGCGGTGGAATATATGCAATAATGAATGAAGTTAGTAAAAAAAGTAAATTCTTTAGCAAAGATGCACTTACTATTAGTGGAGATAGCATAGGAGAACTGATTAAGGATAGTAATCCTGATGGAAAAGCTATAAAAACTTTAAATAATCCATATTCTGAGCGTGGCGGATTATGTGTATTATTTGGCAATATCGCAAGAGAAGGTGCGGTAATAAAGGTAGCCGGTATCGTTGGTGATAAGGTTTTCCGTGGTAAATGTGTTTGCTTTAATTCTCAAAATGAAGCAATAGCAGGGATTAGCAGTGGAAAAGTGGTTGCTGGAGATTGTGTAGTAATTCGCTATGAAGGTCCAAAAGGTGGTCCTGGAATGCAAGAAATGTTAAGCCCAACAAGTCTTATTATGGGTAGGGGCTTAGGTGCGTCGGTTGCATTGCTTACTGATGGTAGATTTAGCGGGGCGACTCGTGGTTTTAGTGTGGGACATTGCTCGCCTGAAGCTGCTGAAGGTGGCGAAATAGGGCTTATTAAAGATGGAGATTTAATAGAAATTGACACTATTAAATGCACTATAAATCTATTAATTGATGACGAAGAAATGGCTAGAAGAAGAGCGGAATTTAAGCCTATTAAAAAAGAGCTTAATTCAAGATGGCTTAGAATGTATCAAAAGCTAGTTAGCAATGCTAGTAGCGGCGGTGTTTTAGACCTTGATGGTTTGAATGAAATGAAATAATTTTTAGGGATTTCTTAAGGAAATTCCTAGTTTTGTATTTGAAATTTTTGTAGAATTTGAAATTGCTTTTTTACTTTAAATAAATTAATAAAAATCTCTTATTTTATTAAGCTAGGCACGGAAAACCTAGCAAATGAAGTGCAAAAAGGTGCAATTGATTTAGATATAGCTAAGCAAACTAAAGATGAAAAAATCGCACAAGAGCAAATAAAAACTGCAAACAATATGGAAACTCTAAAGCAAAGTCAAATAACTTCTTATTTTATGCCTAAAAAATATCAAGCAGATATTAATCATAGTAACGCAAGTGCTAGTAATTTATGGGCGAATGCAAGACAGACTAATTTTGCTACAAATGTAGCAAAAAGTAGATTTAATGAAGAAGAAACAATAAAAAGCTTATATTCAAATGTGAATGAATACTCACAAAAGAGTGGCAAACAAGGAGAAGATGCTTTTGATGGATATTATAATGGTCTTTATTTAAAATATTTAGACGCTAAACAACAATGATTTGACACTAGTGCATACGAAAGAGAAATAAGCTTATTAAATAAACACAAACCTAGCATTATGCGAATGTATAAAGTGCAATTTGATGGAGCTAATCCGTATGTTAAAAATAGTGGCAATGGTGCAAATGGTGGGAGTGATTATTCAAATGTATTAACGCAAATCGGACAAGCTAATGCTATGAAAGAACAATTAGAAAAAGATTTAAAAAATATTAATCAAGAAATTGGAATTATGAAAAGAAATCAAGCAGATACCACAGAAAAAGAGCAACAAAAAACTCAACTAGAGCAAAAACTATCACAATTACGAGGCGTTCCTAATACTGCTAATGCTAAAAGCTTGATGAATTATTTTACTGATAGTTTAGGTAAAACTGCAGGAGAGAAAACCTATAATCAAATGATAAATTATTCTCAAATCAAGCAAGATATAAGATTAGTAGCAGACGCAATTGATACGGTAGCTTTATATGGTTGGAGTGGAGAAGGACTTAATAAATTAGCACATATGTTTGGAGTTGCTACAAATAAAGATGATATTAATAATAAAATAATAGCACTTTTAAATAATATTCAAGGAGATACAGGAACAAGACTTAAACAACAATATGAAAATATAGTAAGACTAACACCTAATACGAGTGCGTTTGGTATGAATGTAAAAAGAATGCAACAAGATTTAACAAACCTAAACGAGCATATTAATATCAACATAAACTCTATTTTATATCCACATAAAGAAAATGCTGAAGTAATCAAAAAAAGCTTTAATATATCTACTAAGCCACTTGAGTTTAAATATGATTATGAAGATTATCGTAAAACTAATGCAACGCCTAATAATACTTTAGAAATGTATAGAAAAATGCCTTATGCTTAATTTAAAACTCCTTTTGCTAATATATAGCAAAAGGAGTTTTAATGAAATATATAGTTTTTTTAATAATGGTATTAAATAGTTTATTGGCTAGTAACTTTAATGAACTTTATAATCAATTACCTACAAATTGGAGCGAGAATAAGAAAAATAATATCATTCAACATTATAAAGATTATGGAAAAAATTATAAAAACATAAGTGAATACGCAAATGCAGTGCAAAACGATATATCAAAAATGATTGATATATCGGATACTTATAGTGAAGATGATAATTTTTATAAACACTATAGAATTAATTCAAAAGCTTATCTCAACTATTTAGATGATTTAGAAAGCAAAGCCTATAAAAGAGAAAAACTAGAAGACTTTAACGATTTTGTTTATCATAGGGGTAGTAGGCTTTATGATAATTTAAAATCGGAATTACAAAGCTATTATGCAGTATTAAATGCTAGTAATATAAAAAACTCTTGGCTAAATGAATATGCAAGGGATTATAATAAGGCTTTAAAGATGAACTCAAGCTATGATGAAATAGTATTTAATATCTTTATAAAATCTCATTTTAACGAATATGAATTAAATAAAAATGCAAAAAATGAAATAATAGCAACGGACAAAGCCTTAGGACTTAGTGTAAATGTAGGCGATATAGAAAGCTTTAATTATTACACCTTAAAGGCATTTGTTTTAAACTATCTAGTAAGTTTTTTAGGGCTAATTGTAGGCGTAGTTCTATGCGTAAAATATAAGCATAAGGCATTAGTATATATAAGCCCATTTGTATTATTAGCTTTAGGTTTAGTGATTGATTATTTTGTAATCGGAATAAAATTACTTAAATATGTGTAAACCCTAGCAAAACACGGCTAATTTGCTAGGGTTAGGTGAATTGCTTTAAGCTTAGGCTAAGCCGTGCTTTACTATAATTTTTGTTAAGTTGTTAAGTTAGTTGCTTTACTAGAACTTTTTTAAAGTTCTTAGTAAAGCTATGATTAAAACGATTAAAATAATTGTTTCTCCCATATTACCACCTTTCCACCCTAACAAGCCTAAGGCAAAAAGCAAATCATATTATAAATTAATTTTTATTAAAAACATTTTAAATAATATTTTTATGGTATTTTCCGTTTTGGAAATAACCACTTTACGGCACTAAAACGACTTTTAGCTTTTAGTTATATTAAGTATAAGAAAGGACAAATAAATGAAAAAACATAAAAAAACAATTTTAATTATAGATTATTCTTATTATTATACTATTTATAAACCCTAGCAAAACACGGCTAATTTGCTAGGGTTAGGTGAATTGCTTTAAGCTTAGGCTAAGCCGTGCTTCACTATAATTTATTTAAGGTTTTTTGAAAGTGTTTTACTTAGAACTTTTTTAAAGTTCTTAGTAAAGCTATGATTAAAACGATTAAAATAATTGTTTCTCCCATATTACCACCTTTCCACCCTAACAAGCCTAAGGCAAAAAGCAAATCATATTATAAATTAATTTTTATTAAAAATATTTTAAACAAAACATTTTATGGTGTTTTTTATTTTAGAAATTACCACTTTTACGGCACTAAAACGACTTTTAGCTTTTAGTTATATTAAGTATAAGAAAGGACAAATAAATGAAAAAACATAAAAAAACAATTTTAATTATAGATTATTCTTATTATTATACTATTTATAAACCCTAGCAAAACACGGCTAATTTGCTAGGGTTAGGTGAATTGCTTTAAGCTTAGGCTAAGCCGTGCTTTACTATAATTTGTTTAAGATGTTTAAGAATGGTTACTTAGAACTTTTTTAAGGTTCTAAGTAATGCTATGATTAAAACGATTAAAATAATTGTTTCTCCCATATTACCACCTTTCCACCCTAACAAGCCTAAGGCAAAAAGCAAATCATATTATAAATTAATTTTTATTAAAAATATTTTAAATAGTTATTTAAAATAAATAATTTTTAAAACTAATACTAATTTATAATTTTTATAAAATTACTTAAAATCTTGATTTAAATTATTTTAGGATAATTTTTGTATGATTAACATTTCTATTAACTTTTAACATTTATAATTTTTTAACAAATAAAAATTATTAATAAGGAGACAAATTATGTTAGTTACAAAAAAAGCACCAGATTTTACAGCTACAGCTGTATTAGGAAACAATACAATAGATAACAATTTTAATCTATACAAAAATATGGGTAAAAAAGGAACAGTAGTATTCTTTTATCCAAAAGATTTTACGTTTGTATGTCCAAGTGAAATTATCGCATTTGATAAAAGATTTAAAGATTTCCAAGATAGAGGAATTAATGTAATCGGAATTAGTGGTGATAACGAATTCTGCCATTTTGCTTGGAAAAACACTCCAGTAAATCAAGGCGGTATTGGCAATGTTCAATTTCCATTAGTAGCAGACCTTACAAAAGAAATCGCTCGTGGTTTTGATGTATTATTTGATGAAGCAGTAGCTTTAAGAGGTTCATTCTTATTAGACGCTGATGGAACAGTTCGCCACGCAGTAATTAATGACCTACCATTAGGAAGAAATATTGATGAAATGATTAGAATGGTAGATACAATGCTATTTACAAATGAGCATGGTGAAGTATGTCCAGCTGGCTGGCATAAAGGCGAAAAAGGTATGAAAGCTGATCCAAAAGGTGTTGCTGATTACCTAGCTAACAATAGCGAAAAACTATAATTTAAAGGCTAGGATTTTCCTAGCCCACTTAAAATTAAATAATTTTTTAAATATTGATTTTTTCACTTCTGTTTTCTTACTTATAAAATTTACTTTTATATTATTTGTATTATTTGGTATAAAGTCTTTGTTGATTTTGTGATTATTTATATAAAAATATTTTTTGCTAATATTATTTGCGAATGGAATTTCATTAAAAGATACATTGCCATTTCCAAGTGCTTTAAAAATCTCATCTTTTCTACTTTTTCTAAAATCATAAAACCTAAAGCCTTGCTTAATGCAGTTTAAATAAAATTCCACTTCTTTATCTATATCAAAATCTATCTCATTTGGGCTAAAAATACTATGATTTTTGGGTTTGAAATTATACAAAAACTCACAATTTTGATTAAATATTTTTATAAAATCTTGAGTGTATATAAATCTTAAAAATCTAGTTTTTTTGCCCTTAAAATGTCTTAAATCAGATTTTAAAAATCCGTTTGCAATAATTTTTGCATTTTTTGGAAAATTTATATTTTTTAAAAATGATAAATTTTCAATGAAAATATAATCAAAATATTTCAATTTTTTAACTTGTAAAATCGCTAAATCATTAAAAATATCTATGTGATAAATATTTTTATTTAAGCCTTTTGTATCAGTATTACAAATATATAAAACTAGATTATTTTTGCTTAGATTATTTGCTAATTCTTTTAAAAGAATTTCAATTTCGCTATTTTTAGAATATATATAAAATCCATCAAAATTCTGTGAAAACACATTGTTAAGTGATGGATTTTTAAACATTTTAAAGCTTTAAAACGCCTTCTTCAATCAAAGAAATTGAGTGTGGCTCAACCACTCTTGTATGCATTTCTTCTCCATTTTTTAAAAAAAGTATCGTAGGAATATGGCGAATACTCAAATCAGCTCTTATATTTTCATCTTTATCAACATTTACATGGTAAAAATTTATATTAGTATATTTTTGACTAAGCTCTACCAAAAACGGCTCAGCAATCTTACAATCCCTACACCAAGGTGCTCCAAAAGCTATAACACAAGTTGCATTATCTTTAATATCTAAATATTCTTGATAATTAATCTCTTTCATTGTTTAAATCCTTATATTCATTTTTATTTAATGTTTTTAACTCGCTATCAGTCGCAATCGCTGCAATCATAGCACCATTTACATTGCTCATAGTTCTTACCATATCTATAATAGGGTCAATTGCAAAAATCACACCTAGCAAATAAAACTTATCTCCAAGTCCAAGCCCTGTAATCATAATAGAAGCTGCTACAATTGAAATTCCAGGAATTCCTGCGATGCTTAAAGACCCAACAAGAGTAATTATAATAATTAAAACTGCACTAGATAAATCAATGCTAAGCCCTGCACTATGCATAATAAACGCAGCCACAAGCCCTACATAATACCCAGCACAGCCACTCATTCCTATAGTAGCACCCAGCCCTGCTACGAAGTTTGCATTGTTTTCACTAACGCCTAATTTAGTATGAAGTGTGCGAATGGTAATCGGTAAAACACCCGCTGAACTTCTTGAAGTAAAAGCTAATAATAGCACTTCAAACGCTTTTTTATAATACACCATAGGAGATAAGCCGTGAAATGCTAAAATGATAGAAAATACAACAATCATTAAAATTCCACTTGCATAAGTTAATATTATAAATAACCCAGCTTCTTTCATAGCTGCAACTCCATTTGCTATTAGCACATTTGCAATCATCGCAACAACAGCATAAGGCATTAGTTGGATTATATTTGTAATTACATTCATAATAATTTTGTTTATAAAAATTACTAGGTTTTTATAGGTGCTAAATATTTCTTTATTTTCTTCTTTTGTGCCTATTTTTCTTGCACCAAGAGTGAATAAAAATGCTACTAAAATTACTCCTAAAATATTATTGTTTGCAAAAGAATCTATGATATTATTTGGCATTAAACCTAATAAAATTGAGCTTAGGGTTCTAGCTTCTTTTATAGTTTTTGAAGTTTGCACTACAACATCACTTCCTAGATTAAATATTACACCTAAACTAAGACCTATAGCACTTGCAATTGCAGTAGTTATTAAAAGCCAAAAAATACTTCTACTAAGAATAGATGAAATTTTTATTCCACCTTCAAGCTTTAATAAAGATGATGAAATTCCAAAAAATACAATAGGAACTATCATAAGTTTTAACAAGCTAATAAAAATACTTACAACGAAAGAATACCAAATTCTAGTTTGCTCAAGCCATAAAATTTCTTTAGAATTTGCAGGATAATTTGCCAAATATTGAGCTAATACACCCAAAATAACGCCTAAAAATAGTGCCAATGTCATTCTTTTTGCAAAACTTATAGTATATGCTAAACGATTTAGCCAAAAGCATAATATTAAATAAACTAATACAAAAGTAATTGATAAAGGCTCTGAAAGTGTAAAAAAGTTAATGAAAAAATCTTTCATAATTCTCCTTTAATATTTTTTTAAGAGATAGATTTTATCCTAAATAAATTAAGAAATAAAAATATTAAAAGAGAGAACTATTGTTTAAATTTTTAAAAGAAAGGGAAATGGCGCGGCGGACGGGGCTCGAACCCGCGACCTCCGGCGTGACAGGCCGATATTCTAACCAGCTGAACTACCGCCGCAACCTAGTTTAAGAAATGGTGGTCGCTATAAGACTCGAACTTATGACATCCACCTTGTAAGGGTGGCGCTCTACCAACTGAGCTAAGCGACCAAGATTGATGGTGTCCTGTGCTGGATTCGAACCAGCGGCCCCCTCATTAAAAGTGAGATGCTCTACCTGCTGAGCTAACAAGACATTAAAATATTTGTGAAAGGTTGAATAATACAAAAAAAATTTTTAATTGTCAAGAAAAATCTAAAAAATTATATTTTAATTCAAGAATTTGGCATAAAAAATAAAAAGAATTTAAATTCCGATAATTTAAAATAAAATATATTATAATTTTATAATTTAATTAAAATTTTTAAGTATAATTTAATAAAATACTTTGAAAGTATTTGTATTTTAAGGAGTATTAATGCAAAGAAGGGAATTTTTAAAAGGCTCTGCATTTTTAGGTTCATTAGCCTGTATTAATCCAGTTTTGAGTGCTAATGCCTTTACAAACGGGGATAAAAAAAGTGTTTTTTCGGTTTGCGAGATGTGTTCTACTCGCTGTCCTATTGAAATAAGCGTTAAAGATAATAAAGGTGTATTTATTAATGGTAATCCAAAATTTAGCACAAATAAAACTAGCGTATGTGCAAGGGGTGGAGCAGGAATTAATCAATTATATGATAAAAACCGCCTTATTAAGCCTTTAATTCGTGTAGGTAAGCGTGGGGAAAACAAATGGCGTGAAGCTAGTTGGGACGAAGCTTTAAACCTAGTTGCAACAAAGTTAAATGAAATAAAAGAAAAGCACGGAGCTAGTAGCGTAATATTTACAAGCAAAGCCGGAGAATCTCACACTCATATGAGTAATTTTGCCTGTGCTTACGGCAGTCCTAATATATTTTCACATTATTCAAGCTGTCCGATTACTTATAATATGGTTTTAGAGCATACTTATGGTGGCGGCTTATCAAGAGATTTTGCTAATGCAAAATATATTGTAAATTTCGGACATAATTTATTTGAAGGTATAGTAATAAGTGATGCTAAAAAACTAGCTAAATTTGCAGCTGCAAGTGATACAAAACTACTTGTCCTTGAGCCTAGATTTAGCGTAGTTGCTGCTAAGGCTGATGAGTGGCTACCTATTAAGCCAGGAACTGATGTGGCGTTTTTAATGGCATTAATTCATATTTGGCTAAGAGATGAAAAATATGATAAAGAATTTGTAAATGAATATTGCATAGGACTTGATGAACTTAAAGCTAGTGTAAAAGATACAAGCCCTAAATGGCAAGAAAGTATCACTGGAATTAGTGCTGATACTATTGAGCGAATTGCCGATGAAATCTATAAAGCTGCTCCTAAAGTAGTAATTGATTGGGGACATAAAACCACTACTACTTATGCAGAATATCAACGCACAAGAGCTATTGCAATAGCAAACGCTTTAATGGGAAATTACGAGAAAAAAGGTGGCATTCACACTAGCAAAAATACAAATACTTTAAACAAAATCATAGGCGAAGATATTTTCCCTACTCTTGATAATCCTAGCAATGTTTTTAAGGTTCCTAACACTCCTAGAATTGATGGTGCAGGTGAAGATGGAAATAAAAACTATTTTGTATCTAGAAAACACGGAGTTTTAATGGATATTGCCCCTTCAATACTTAGCAAAAAGCCATATCCTATTAAAGCTTGGGTAAATACTAGGTTTAATCACTTAGTAAATGTAGCAAATGTAAATGAGAGTTTAAAGGCTATAAATGAGCTAGATTTTATAGTAAGTATTGATATATATTTAAATGATTTTAGCAATTTAGCTGATGTGGTATTACCAGAAAGCTCATATTTAGAGCGAGATGAGAGCATTGCAACTATAGGAAATGGCTATTATATGAGAAATAAAGCCGTAGAAGTTATAGGCGATACAAAAAGTGGTTTTGATATTTTTAGAAAACTAGCAAGTATGATGAAAATTGATGAGCTTTATACTTATACGACAATAGATGAGTATAGAATGCAGCAAGCTAAAGGCAATGTAGATTTACTAGCAAATCTTAAAAAAGATGGCATAGTAACTTATAAAGTCCCTAGTCTTTATTTAAGAGAGCCAAAAACCATAAAAGAATTTGCTAAAACTTATCCACAAATTAAAGATAAAATTGATAGTAACGGCGAACTTAGTTCGCTAATTAGTTTTAAGACACCTAGTAAAAAAATAGAGCTTTTCATAGAAAAAGTTGAAAACTTATTCCCAACTCACGGCTGTTTAAATACAACTGATTATGATGTATTTAAAAATCATGAATTTTGTCTAACGAGTGGCAAAACTCCAATTCATACAAACGCTCATACTCAAAATATCCCAATTTTAAATGAATTAATGAGTGAAAGTCCTGTGTGGATAAATGAAACTAAGGCTAAAGAATTAGGCTTTAAAGATGGCGATTTAGTATATTTAGAAAATGAATTTGGCAAAATCCAAGTAAAACTTATGCTAACTCAAGGCATTCGTCCTGATACATTGTTTATTTATCACGGATTTGGTCGTAACACTCCAGCACTTAAAAACATTCACGAAATAGGTGCAAATGATAGCATAGTGCTAGGTTCAAGAAGTGGTTATGTTTGTAGCACAATGGTTACAAATATAGGCGTAGATATTAAAAGGGCTTAAAGATGAAAAAGTTTGTAATGATTCACGATGAAAATTTATGTATAGGTTGTCAGGCTTGTAGCGTAGCTTGTAAAAACGAAAATCAAATTCCAAGTGGGGTTTTTAGAGTGCAAGTTCATGCGAAAATGAATGGAGTTTTTCCAAATCTTCAAACAGATTTTACAAGGGCAAGTTGTGTAATGTGCGAAGATAGCCCGTGTGTAAGCGTATGTCCTACGGGAGCTAGTTTTAAAATAGCAAATGGAATAACATTAATTAATGAAAATTTATGCGTATCTTGCAAATACTGCATATTAGCCTGTCCTTATAATGCAAGATTTCTTAATCCTATCACAAAAGCAATTGATAAATGCACTTTTTGTTATCCAAATAGAGTAAGCGATGGTTTAACCCCTGCTTGTGTTAGCGTATGTCCTACTGATGCGCTAATTTTTGGGGATATAAATGATAGCAATTCAGAAGTCAATAAAGTCTTAGCAAGTAAAAGCGTTGAATATCCTAAAGCTCATTTAGGCACTAAACCAAAACTAGGTTTTATAAAAAATACAAAAGGAGGACGCTATGAATAATATGGCAGGAAGCTTAATGCAATATAATGAGATTTATTGGCCTTGGCCTATTGCACTATATTTGTTTTTAGCAGGGCTTAGTGCTGGGTGTTTGATGGTTTCATTAATAGTAAAATTTAATAGATTTACACATAATACTAATAGTATTTGGGACGCTACGATTAAAGCAGGAGCGTTAATTTCTCCACTTGCTATTAGCTTGGGGCTTTTGCTTTTGATAATTGATTTAGGCAAACCACTTACATTTTATTTATTGCTAATAAAATACAATTTTACTTCGGTTATGACTTTAGGTGTTTTATTTTTATTAGTTTATACACCTTTAGCATTTTTATACGCATTAATCATTTTTGAGCGTGAAATAGGGCTTTATTTTAGGTTCTTAATTCCTATTACAAATTCCATAAGAAAAATGGCTAATTTTGCAAAGATGATTGAATATGTATTGCTTTTCTTGGCTTTATGTGTTGGTGCTTATACGGGATTTTTATTAAGTGCGATTTCTAAAATCCCTTTATGGAATACTCCTATTTTACCATTGCTTTTTGTGGTTTCTGCGTTTTCTTGTGGAATAGCTGCAAATATACTTGTGGGAATTTTATTTTTTAAAGCTCACTTAAATAAAGAAAACATAAAATATTTATTGGTTTTAGATTTAAGAGCAATAATGCTTGAAATTCCTATCTTGCTTTTACTTTTTGTAGGGATGTATTATAGTGGGGGCGAGAGTTTAATATCGCTTAAGGCTATTTTTTCTCATGAGTTTTATTCAAAATTATTTTGGTTTGGCGTGTTAGGAACGGGGCTTATTTTACCTATTTTAATAGCCCTAACCGCACTTAAAAACCACGCCTATAAACCTGCATTCATAATAATAAACTCTCTTGCTGTGCTAATTGGAGTAATAATGTTAAGATTTTTTATCGTTTATGCAGGGCAAGTTTGCATTAGCTAAAGGTTTTTCCTTTAGCTAAGCTATTATTTAACGCTATAAGTTACAAAGCCTTTATTTGTATATACGCTAAATTCCACAACATCAGAACAATCAAATATGCCAAATTGTTTAGTTTCACCAAATTTCATTGGCACTTTATAATCATAATAATATTTTCCATTGTATTTTTCTTTAGCAACTTGTTTTGCTTTTTCACAACTTTCAATATATTTTGAATCTTGCGTTTTTTCTACTCTTTCATTTATGTGTTTCAAACCTTCGCTTGTATCATCTAAATCGTATTTGTACTCATAACTACAATCTTCTTTACTTAGTTCTGCCCATTTAATTAATTTTTCGCAATAATCAATCCAATTTTTATTTAATATTCCAGCATTACATAATTTTGGTGGAGTTTCATCAGATATTAAGTTATCGCTTAAATTGTATCCATCATGTTCTTTATTCCAATCTCTTACTTCACAAGTACCACGATTTGCTGTAATTTTTTTAATTTCAATATCATCTTTAGTTGTTAGGCTTAAAATGTGTCTTATCGTAATATATTTACCGAATCCTTTTGTTTCAGTTTCAATATTAAATTTAAACACATCTTGACTTAATTCTTTTTTTTCATCAGAACAAGCACTCATAAATAATGCCACGCTACAAAACAAACTAGCTGTTAATAATTTTTTCATTTACTCTCCTTAAATATTTTAAAAATCAGTATAATACCCCCCCCCATTCTTAAGTTTTACTTAATTTGTATTAGCTACATATAATTTATTTAGCTAAGCTAATTGTTTAATGAGTGTTTTTATACTATTTGCTGAATATTTTTTAAGGAGAATTTATGAATAAGTTAATTTTAAGTGTTGCTTTAGCTTCATCGCTTTTTGCTGCTACATCGTGTGATAAGGTTTTAAATAAACTTGATGAGCAAATCACAAAAGTTCAAAATCAAAAAAAGGCAAATCCAGAAAGGTTAGAATATTTAAAAACACAAAAACAAGAAATCAGCAAAAATTGTGTAGATGGTAAAATAGATAATGAAAAATTAAAAACCATCAAAGCTGAAACTAAATATGATTACGAGAGTAAAAAATTAGAAAAAAGCCAAGCAAAACTAAATGCTAAAAAAGAAAAAGTTGAAGATAAATACAAAGATGATTTAGAAAAAATCAAAGCTAAAAAAGATAAAGAAGCTAAAAAATTAGCTGATAAAGAAGAAAAAGAATTAAAAAATAAAGCTAAAAAAGAAGCTAAAGAATTAGAAAATAAAGTTGATGATAAAGTAGAAAAAGTTGAAAAAGAGCATAAAAAATCAGAAAAAAAGCTTAAAAAACTTGAAGAAAAACTAAAAGAACAAACAAATAATTAAAACTTTCCCTAAATACTATTAAGTATTTAGGTTTAACTAATTATTGTAAAAACACTAATTGCCAAGCCAAACAATTAAAATAGCTAATTAGAATATTTTGCAGTTGATTAGGTAAGGCAGATTATTAAAATAATTTATTTTTTATAAGATTTTGCTATGTATTGATTAAATATCTTATCGTTTTCTTACTTTTAAGTCTTTTTAATACTATTAAATCTATCTATGTAGTTTTTATAATTTAAACTCACTAATTAGCTCAATATTTCTTAGAATATTACAAATTTATTAGCAAAATAATTTAGCCTAATTTCCTTAATTTTGCTATGAAAAAGCCTGAATGTGTGTTGCTTGGCTTTATGCGATAAGTTTTAGCAAGTCTAATATCGCTATATTTTTCATCGTAATTACTTAGTCCTTGTAAATACTCGCAAGGCAAATCAATTTCTAAAAGTTCTATATTAAATTTAGAATTAAGCGCATTAAAAATCACTGCTTCGTTCTCATAAAAATTATGCGTGCAAGTGCTATAAACTAGCTCCCCACCAACCTGTAAAGCTGTTAGGGCAGAGTTTAAAAGCTTTTTTTGAGTAGTGGCGATTTGCTTTATTTCTTTTTGACTTTTTGTGATAGAAAAATCGTGCATAAATGTGCTACAAGGAGCATCAAGCAATATTTTGCTAAATCGCTCGGGCGTTTTACGACCTATCAAAATGCCATCGTGATTATAGGTTTTTGCCTTTACGCCGTAGTTTGCTAGGATTGTTTTAAGCTTATGAAATCTTTTGCTATTTAGCTCATTTGAGCTTAGATTTTCACAATTGTCGCTAAAATTAGCTAGATTTATACTTTTACCCCCTGGAGCAGCACACATATCCAAAATAATATCGCTTGAGCTAACATTTAAAGCCTTAGCGCATAAATAACTTGAATAATCTTGTATATAAATACCGCCATTTATTGCTAAATCGTGAGTTGAAATTCTTATTTTAAATTCTTGATTAAAAATATAAAAATTATCATCTAACTTTGTAGGCGAATACTTACTAAATACACTTAAAAACTCTTCTTCATCGCATTTAATAGAGTTTATAAATACTCCGAAATACTCCAAATCAATTGGCTTTTTAAAGCCATAAATCTCGTTAAAATGCTCGGTATGATTAAATATCATTAATATCCTTGTTCGTTTAATACTTTATAATTATTACAACCATCTTGATGTCCTAATTCACAAGCTTTTTTAAAATAATCTTTAGCTTGTTTTTCATCTTGTTTTACGCTTTGTCCGTTGTAATACAAAATCCCCAAATTAAAACAACCTCTATCATCATTACCATTACAACCTTTGGTATAAAATTCTTTTGCTTTAGAATAATCTTGCTTTACTCCTAATCCTTCATAATATAAAAACCCTAAATTAGTGCAACTTGGAATATTTCCACCATCACAAGCTTTGATAAAAAGCTCTCTTGCTTTAGAATAATCTTGTTTTACACCTTGTCCGTTTTCATACAAAATCCCCAAATTAAAACAACCCATAGTTTTCCCACCATCACAAGCTTTGATAAAAAGCTCTCTTGCTTTAGAATAATCTTGTTTTACACCTTTTCCGTTTTTATATAAAATTCCTAAGTTAGTACAACCATTAACATCCCCACCATCACACATTTTATGCCATAATTCTTGTGCTTTTACATAATCTTGTTTGCCATAATATTCTAATCCTAATTTAAAACAAGCTTGAAAATCTCCATTATTACACTTACTCTCAAGCTCATTTGCACCTAAAATACCAGCACCTAAAAGCACTAAAAATAATAATTTTTTCATTTTATTTCCTTAAAATTTCTTATTATTAATATCCTTGCTCGTTTAATTTTCTATACCAATAACAACTATTCTGACCGCCTAAATCACAAGCTTTGCCAAAATATTCCTTAGCCTTTGTTTTATCTTGTTTTACACCTTTGCCTTTATAATACAAACTGCCTAAATTAAAACAACCATTAGGTAACCCATCTTCACAGGCTTTAGTAAAAAGCTCTTTTGCCTTAATAGGATCTTGTTTTACTCCATACCCACTGCTATATAAAACACCTAAATTATAACAACCAACACTTTCTCCACCATCACAAGATTTAGTATAAAATTCGCTTGCCTTTAAATAATCTTCGCTTGTTCTAATCACCCCTTTGCTATATAATAATCCTAAACCATAACAGCCTTCAGTAAATTCATCATTACAAGCTTTAGTATAAAGCTCTTTTGCTTTATCATTATCTTGCTTTACACCATTTCCGTTAGCATATAAATTTCCTAAATTAACACAGCCAACAACACTTCCTGCATCACAAGCTTTGGTAAATAACTCTTTTGCTTTTATATAATCTTGTCTTATTCCAAACCCTTCACTATATAACAACCCTAGATCAGAGCAAGTCGTAGCATCTTCATCACAAGCCTTAGTAAAATATTCTTTTGCTTTAGCATAATCTTGATTTATAAAAAAGTAAAATTCACCCAAGCTAAGGCAACTAAGAATTTGTCCGCCATCACAAGCCTTGGTAAAATATTCTTTTGATTTAGTATAATCTTGATTTTTAGCATATTCTACTCCTAAATTAAAACAAGCTTCAAAATCCCCTTGATTACACTTACTCTCAAGCTCATTCGCACTTAAAATACCAGCACTTAAAAGTGCTAAACATAATAATTTTTTCACTTTACTTCCTTTAAATTTATCATTGTTATTTATCAAAACCCTTGCTCATCTAATATTTCATAATGACTACAGCTGTTGTGTTCGCCTAAATCACAAGCTTTTTTTAAGTATTCTTTAGCTTTTCTTTTATCTTCTCTAACGCCTTGTCCGTTATTATATAAAGCCCCCAAATTATAACAACCCATAGCATCGTTACCATCACAACCTTTAGCATAAAGTTCTATTGCTTTTGCATAATCTTGTTTTGCTCCAAATCCATTTGCATACACAACCCCTAAGTTAGAGCAACCACTAGCGTTTTCACCATCGCAAGCTTTAGTAAAATATTCTTTTGCTTTTATGTAATCTTTTTTTACTCCAAATCCATTTGCATATAAAATTCCTAAATTAAAGCAACCCGCAGCATTTCCGTTATTGCAAGCTTTGGCATAAAACTCTCTTGCTTTAAAATAATCTTGCTTTATTCCAAGTCCTTTTTCGTATAAAAACCCTAAATTAGAGCAACCCATAGTATCCCCATTATCACAAGCTTTAGTATAAAACTCTCTTGCTTTTGTATAGTCTTGTTTTACTCCAAATTCATTCGCATAAACAACCCCTAAATTATTGCAACCCGTAGCATTTCCGTTATCACAAGCCTTAGTAAAATATTCTTTTGCTTTAGCATAATCTTGATTTTTAGCATATTCTACTCCTAAATCTGAACAAGCTTCCAAATCGCCCTTATTACACTGACTTTCAAGCTCATTTGCACTTAAAATACCAGCACCTAAAAGTGCTAAACATAATAATTTTTTCACTTTACTTCCTTTAATGTCATTGCTTGTTTATTTTCTTATACAGCAAACAACTAGTATGTTCTCCATAATCACAAGCTTTTTTAATTAATTCAATAGACGTTTTAATATCATTTTCATATAAACTTGATAAAGCTAAACAGCTTTCCCCGTCTTTATTATCGCAAGCTTTAGTCCATAATTCTTTTGTTTTTTCAATATCTTTTGCAACGCCAATTCCAGAATAATACATAAAGCCTAAAAATCCACAAGCACCAAAATCTTGTAGTTCGCAACTTTTAGTATAAAATTCTCTCGCCTTATTTAAATCTTGTTTTATGCCATCTCCTTCAAAATACATAGAACCTAAATTTGTGCAAGCAAAAGTATGTCCACCATCACAAGCTTTAATATAAAACTCACTTGCTTTTTTTAAATCTTGTTTTACTCCGTTTCCTTGTTCGTAAGATAATCCTATATTAAAACAAGAAGAAGCATCTTTACCTTTACAAGCCTTAATCCATAATTTATTTGCTTTTTTAAAATCCTGCTCTACATCTTCGCCACTTGCATATAAATATCCAAGAGCATCACAAGCTTTATAATCGTTTTTATTGCAAGCTTTTTCTAATTCCTTAATATCAACTGCACCTAAAACACTTGCACCTAAAAGTGCTAAACATAATAATTTTTTCACCTTACTTCCTTTAAATTTCTAATTTAATCTTTCAAATTCTCAATACTTTTACAAGCTCTTTCATCACCTAAATCACAAGCTTTTTTTAAATATTTTTTAACTTTTTTATCCTTATATAAAAATGATAAAAAATAACACCCAACAGCATAATTATGATTACAAGATTTGGTATAGAATTTAATAGCTTTTTTCTTGTTTTGTTGCGTTCCAATCCCATAAGCATTCATAAAACCTACTGCATAACAAGCTTCATATAAGTTATTTTCACAAGCTTTAGTATAAAGATTTATGGCTTTCGTATAATTTTGTTTAGTTCCTATTCCACTCTCATATAAAAACCCTAAATCATAACAAGCTCGTATGTTTTTATTCTTACAAGCCTTAGACCATAAATTATAAACTTGTTTTAAATCATTTTCGTATTTAATTGGCTCTTTTGTAAAATCAATATTTTTAAAAATTTCAAATCCTAAGTCATAATCATTTGCTAATAAAACTTTAAATATAAGCAAACAAACGAGCTTTTTCAATTTAAATTCCTAAATAATCCTTAAGCAATAAAAATGCTGCAATGCTATCTTGTTTGCCATCTTTTTTTTTGCTACTAATAATTTTTGCTGCTTGCTTGCTTGTAAAACTTTCATCGTGATAGACTATATTGCTAAATTCAATTAGTTTTGAAAAATGCTCCACTCTTCTTCTCATCTCATCTTCAGCACTACCGCCCATTGGAATTCCTATTACAATTTTAGTGATTTTGTGCTTTTTGATTAATTCTTTTACTTCTGTGGCTGCTTGATTGCGATTTATTCTAATTATTGCAGGTTGGGGCATAGGAATTTTCATTATGCTAATTGCAACGCCAATTCGTTTAAGTCCTAAATCAAGTGCAAGTATATTTTCCATTAAACACTCCTAACTAAAACTCCATCAATTATTATTTTTCCATCAAGTTCATAATCATATACTAATTCGCCGTATCGCTCTAAGGCTTCATCAAGATTTGCTCCGTTTTTGCAAAATTCTAAAAACTCATCGTAGTTTTGAGTGTAGCATTTTTGAACGCTGAAGTATTCTTGCATTTGTGCTACGAAAATATCAATATCATAAATTATTTTTGCCTTATAGTTTGCGATTAGCTCGTTTGTGCCATCACTTTCTCCTATTCTTTGGGCTAACACATAAATATCTTTTCCATATTCTAGGGCGTGTTTTGCTGAGTTTAATGAACCGCTTTTAAGGTCTGCTTGGGTGATGATTAAAATATCTCCAAGAGCTACTACAAGGCGATTTCTAGCTAAAAAATCGTGTTTTAATGGGATATGATTTGGCTCGTTTTCGCTTAGCGCTAGGGCGTTTTCATATATTTGTTTGATGATTAATTCATTGCTTTTTGGATAGATTTTATTAAGCCCATTTGCAAAAATTCCTATATGATAAGGCAGGCTTGCTTTTGCACTTTCAATATCTACTCCAATTGCTCCACCACTTACTACGCAAATACCTATTTGGCTTAGTTTTTGTGCTAGTTTAAAGGTTAGATTTTTTGTATAAACGCTCATTTTTCTAGAGCCTACTATACTTATTTTAGGCATTTTTAAAAGTTCTAAATTGCCTTTATAATAAATCTTATCAGGCGGGTTTTTAAGAGTATTAAACTCATTTATAATCGTTGTATATATCATCTATATAAACTAGCTCAACTTTAGAAAAGTCATATTCGCTAATTGCTTTTAGGCTATTTTTGTGTGGGTGTGCTATGGCTATTGCTCTTTTGTGTTTTAGGGCAAATTCCACTGCTTCATCTAGCTTTTTGCGAATATCATTTAAATCTTGTGAATTATCTAAAAATACATTTCTGTGGATATAAAATTGATTAAATTCTTTTGCAATTGTAGGTGCTTTTGTGTTAGCACTAGTCCTTGAATCAACGAAAATCAAATCATATTTTTTCAATGCTTTAAATAAATTTCTCATAGCGTTTTCATCTTCGCTAAATAATGAGCCTGTATGATTGTTTAGATATTTTAGATTTGGAAAAGCGATTTTGATATTTTTAATCCTATTTTCAATCACTTGATAACTATCACTTGGAGTAAGGGTTAGTGGCTCTTCTTTATTAAACTTTAAAGCCCTTAAAGGAAGGTGTATCATAAAAGATTTAAATTCTTTTGAATATTTATTAGTATCTGGGTGATTGTTTGTGTTAGGAAAAAAGCTCGGAGTGATTTTTTTACCATTTTTAATAATTTTTTTGATTTCTTCGCTTTGTTCTTTTGTCGCAACATCATCAATAATAATTGCTAATTTTGCCTTAATATTAGTAGCACTTGCTAAAGAACCAAAGGCTGAAGTTTCTTTAGTATCAAAACAAGTTACGCTAGTTACCTTACAATTATCATCATTTTTTTCTAAATCCATATTAGCAAATATATCACTAAAATTTTGATTTAAATTCTTTTCTTTATCAATGCTTTTTTCATTTTTATAATTATTTATAGCATTTACTATTGTTTGCGGTTTTGGTTTTTGAATTTCTTTTTGAGTTTTTATCTCTTTAGTTTCGCTAATTTGCTCTTTACTTTCGTATATATTTAAATATACCAAAAGCCCTATGCCAAATAATAATAAAAATAAAAAAATTATTTTAAGAGTTTTAGCAAAGCTAGAATTAGCTTTGCTTTTTTGCTTTTTTTTAGCCATTAATTTTTATCTTGTTGAACTAATTTGCTTTTTTCAATCCAAGGCATCATTTTGCGTAATTTAACGCCAGTTTGTTCTAAAAGGCTGTTTTTAGTAATATTGCGTCTTGCATTCATTTTTGGATAATTTGCACGGCTTTCTAAGATGAAATCTTTTGCAAATGTGCCATCTTGAATATCTTTTAATACTTTTTTCATAGCTTTTTTGCTATCTTCGTTTATAACTTTTTCGCCTGTAATATAATCGCCGTATTCAGCTGTATTTGAAATAGAATATCTCATATCAGCAATTCCGCCTTGATACATTAAATCAACGATTAATTTCATTTCGTGTAAGCACTCAAAATATGCCATTTCAGGCTCATATCCAGCTTCTACAAGTGTATTAAATCCTGCTTCAATAAGTGCAGTTAAACCTCCACAAAGCACTGCTTGTTCGCCGAAAAGGTCTGTTTCTGTTTCGTCTTTAAATGTAGTTTCAATTATAGCTGTGCGTCCGCCACCAATTGCACTTGCATAGCTTAGTGCTAGAGCTTTTGCATTACCGCTTTCATCTTGAGCAACTGCTATTAAATCAGGAACACCGCCACCAATTACGAATTCATTTCTTACCGTATGACCTGGTGCTTTAGGTGCTATCATTATAATATCTACTCCTTTTGGAGCTACAATTTGTCCGTAATGAACATTAAATCCGTGAGCAAATGCTATAGCTTTTCCTTCGCTTAAGTTTGGTTTAATTTCGCTATTAAAAATTTGAGCTTGAAACTCATCAGGAGTTAAAATCATAATAACATCAGCTTTTTTAGTTGCATCAGCTACGCTTAAAACTTCAAAACCTTTAGCGCGAGCTTTATTAGCCGAGCTTCCTTCTCTTAGACCAATTACAACTTTTACACCACTATCTCTTAAGTTTTCAGCGTGAGCGTGTCCTTGTGAGCCAAAACCAATAATCGCAACTATTTTGCTTTTAATTAAACCTAAATCGCAATCACGATCATAATAAACATTTACTGCCATATTTTTCCTTTTTCTTTTGATTTAATTAAGCAAATTATAACTATTTTAGTTACAATCTAATAAAAAAATATCAAATTTTATTTACTTAAAAGGTTTATTATGCAAGATTTTATTAGTAAAAGAATAAAAAGCCTACCTCCGCTTAATGAAAGCACTTTAGAAATTCAAAGAATTTGTAATGACGAAAACTCATCTTTAAAAGATTTAGCGAAAATAGTTGAAAAAGACCCAATGCTAACTGCAAATATTTTAAAATCAGCAAATTCGCCTTTATACGGATTTTCAAGAGAAATTAGTAGTGTTGATAGGGCTGTTAATTTGTTTGGAATGACAACTATTAAAGGATTTGCTTTAAATGCAGCTGTTAAAAACTCTTTTAAAATTAATTTAAGTGCTTACAATATGAATGAAGCAATGTTTGCAAAAATCTCAACTATGCAAAATTCATTAGCAATTAATTGGCTTAATAGAAGTGCAGACAATACTAAAAAAGTCGTAATTCCAGCATCGTTTTTACTAGAAATTGGCAAGATAATTATATCTTCTGAATTAGTTGAAACAAATAAAGCAGAAGAATTTAAAAATGGATTAAGTGATTTAAGAAATATTAAAGAATTAAGTGATTATGAAAAGCAATTTTTAGGAATGAGTAGCGAAGAAGTAACTTCTATGATATTTGATAAATGGAATCTTGAAGTTGATATGATTGATGCGATTTTTTATAGTGTAAATCCAGAAAATGCAAGTAATGATATAAAAAAGAATGCGATTGCATTAAATATAGTTTCAAATCTTATTAATATTTTTGGATTTTTTAATGAAGAAATGATGGTTCAATGTGTATTAGACGCTAAAAATAATGGCTTATTAGGAGATAAATTAATAGACGCTATTAAAGTAGTAGAACAAGATGCTTGAGTTTTTAGAAAACATTAGGCAAGGTTTTAATAAGCTTAATGCTAATTCAAAACAAAAAGAAATAATTAAAGTCTTATTAACAGAAAAAATAGTAAGCGAATACAATAATAAAATCTATTTTAATAATGGATTTTATTATGGCAAAATGGATATAAATTCTAAAGGCGATGGATTTTTACAAGCGTCGTTTTTAGAGCGAGATTTACTCATAAAATCAAAAGATTTACATTCAGCAAGATATGGCGATATTGTAATTGCAAAAAAGATTAAAAAGCAAAAAGGTCGCCCAAGTGCTGCTGTAATACTTGTCTTAAAAAGAGAAGAAGAATTTTCTTTAGTTATTACTCAAATGCTAAAAAATGTAGTATTTGGAAAATGCTTTAAAACAGGACTTTTAAGACAACTTAGTGTATCTCAAAAATCATTAAAAGCCTTACCTGTTGGCACTATTTTAAAGATTGATAATGCAAGTTCAAATGTAGTAGAAGTGCTAGGGCATATTAGTGATGAAAAAGTAGATGAAAAAATTTCTATGGCTTTATTTAATAAAACCGAAGAATTTGATAAAGCGTGTTTAGATGAAGCAAATGCTTATAGTGGCAGTGTTGATGCTAGTTTTTATCCTGATAGACTTGATTTAAGGCATTTGCCATTTTGCACGATAGACCCAATTCACGCAAAAGATTTTGATGATGCTATTTATTTTGATGAAAAAAATCAGATTTTATATGTAGCAATTGCTGATGTAAGCGAATATGTAAGGGCTTTTAGTGCTTTAGATAACGAAGCTTTAAAGCGTGGATTTAGTATATATTTTCCACATAAAAGCATTCCTATGTTACCAAGAGTTTTAAGTGAAGGAATTTGTTCTTTAAACCCAAATGAAGACAGGCTTTGCTTTGGTTTTAAAATATATTTTGAAGGTGCAAAAGTAATAAAAGAAGAAATTTATGAAGGCATAATTAATTCAAAAAGAAGATTTAATTACGATGAAGTAGATGAGTATTTAGACAAAAAAACTGATTTAAAAGAATGCAATTATTTATATTCTTTAAATGAGCTTACAAAAAAGATAAGAAACGCTAGATTAAATAAAGGTTTTAATTTTTTAACAGAAGAGCTAAGAATGGAGATTGATAGCGACTGGCAAATTGCTAAGACCTATTACGAGCAATCAACAAGGTCTCATCAATTGATTGAGGATTGTATGCTACTTGCTAATAAAGCAGCGGCTAAAATGTGCCCTGATTTAGCTATTTTTAGAAATCATCAAAGCCCAAATTACAATAAAATCGCTGCTATGTATGAAGAATTGCAATTATTAGGACTTGATTTTAGTGGTGGAGAAAATATCTATGAAAATATCAAAAATATTCAGAGCTTAGCAGATGAATTAAATATCCGTGCTGAAGTAGATAAAATCATCATTCGTTCATTTAAAAAAGCTGAATATGGACACGAAAATAAAGGGCATTTTGCATTAGGATTTGAAAGGTATTCGCATTTTACAAGTCCTATTAGAAGATATTCGGATTTGATTTTGCATAGATTATTAAAAGCTCTTATGAAAAATCAAGATAAGCTATTTACATACCTTAGCACGAACCTTGAGAATAAATGTTTTGAAGTTAGTAATCTTGAAAGAGAAGCTGATAAGGTGGCAATGGATTTTTGTGATAGGGTTTATGCAAGGTATTTTCACAAAAATATTGGCAAAAGATTTTATGTAAAAATCACTAAAAACGAAGATATTACAATAGGTGTTTTAGATGATGAGTTTAAAGGTGCAAGGATATTTATTGCAAATCCTAATGTAACTTTATTTTCTAGGGTTTTAGTTGAGATTTATGAAGTAGATTTAATAAGCGCTAAGGTTTTTGCTAGGATAGTTAAAGATGTATGAAGCAGAATTTAACAAAATAAAAAACAATCTTCCTAATGCTTTTATGCTTTATGGGGCGTGTAGATTAAGTATATTTATAAACTTAGAAATTATAAAAAGTCTGAAAAAATACGATGAAAGGCTGATTTTAAGAGATAGCGATTATAAATTAAATAAAGCTGTTGATTTTTTAAGTGAGAGTTCGTTATTTGCTAGTTCTAAGCAATTGATTTTGGAATTTGAAAAAGGAATTTCAAGTAAGGATTTAAAAGAAATTCTAAAACATATTAATAGTGAAAATCAATTAATATTAGCTATTTATGATGGAAAAGCTTTAAAAGATTTAGAATTAAGTATTAATAATAATTTTGTTAGATTTTTTGAGAAAAAGACTAGCTTTGAGCAAATTGCTTTATTAAAAGAAATTACTAATTTTTATAAAATAAATGCTAGTGAAGAAGCCTTGCAATATCTTCAAAAAAATTATGAATTTGATATATTTAAAGCAGGTTGTGAGCTTTTAAAATATAAAAATCAAACACTAGATTTAAGCACTATTAAAGAGCATTTAGAAAGCGATAATGCTTTAGGGTTTGATGATTTTTTGAGTAATTTTTTAAAGACAAAAGAGCCAAATGAATATATTTATAAAATCTTAGAAAATGAAGATGAAATCGCTTTAATCAATAAACTTTATTCAAGTTTAATAAGACTTTTTACAATAAGTGCAAATCTAAAAACAAATGGTAGAATTGATTATAAAATAGCCTTTGGTTATACTCCACCAAGACAAGTTTGCGTAGAATTAGAAAATCAAGCGAGAAAATTATCTAATTTTTATGAAGAAATTTTCGCAATTTTATTAAACGCTGAATATGAATTAAAACTAAATAACAATAATTCTTCAAAAGAAATAGCATATTCAAATCTTTTAAAAATATATTTTTTAATAAACTCATAAAATATTAAGATTAAACTGCTAAAATCAAGCCTTGCTTTATGCAAAATTCCTTGCTTAGTAAATCTAGGCTTAATATCCAAAAGGAGAATCATGAGACATTATGAGGTTTTATTCATCGCAAAGCCAACGCTAACTGATGAAGAATTAAAAGCAAGAGTTGAGTTTGTTAAAGAAACTCTAGTAAAAAATGGTGCTGAAATTGCAAATACTATTGAAATGGGTACTAGAAAATTAGCTTACCAAATTGATAAATATGAGCGTGGCGTATATTATGTAATATATTTTAAAGCTCCAGGTTCATTAATTAAAGAACTTGAGCGTGTTTTAAAAATCACTGAAGATGTAATTAGATTTTTAATCGTTAAATACGAAAACAGACGCGAAATCGCTGCGTGGGAAATACTTTCTCAAGGCAAAAGATTAGGTAAAAAAGAAAGCAAAAAAGAAACTAAGGCTGAAACTCCAGCAGAATAAAGGATAAGATATGAATAAGGTTATTCTAATAGGTCGTTTGGTAAGAGATGTAGAAATAAAAACTATTAGTACAACAGGTAGTGCGGTAGTAAATAATGCAATGGCTGTTAGTAGATATAGAAGCTCAAACACAGGCGAAAGAATAGAAGAAACTTTATTTATAGATGTAGTGTTTTATGCTAGATTAGCAGAAATTGTAGGGCAATATTTAAGAAAAGGTTCAAAACTAATGGTTGAAGGCTATTTACAACAACAAACTTGGGTAGATACAGCAACCAATCAAAATCGTTCAAAAATTCAACTTGTAGTTGAAAATATGGAAATGTTAGATAATAAACCTGATGAAATGCAAAATAATAATGCTCCTAGAAACAATTATCAAGCAAATAATAACTACAATAGACCTACTCAAAATAATTATCAACAAAATAATTATGCAAGAGAAGAGCAGAATTATCAAAGACAAAATAATTTTGCTGAAGAAAGAAATAATTATAATTATAACTCGGCAGATGATGCAGAGATACCATTTTAAAGGATAAATTATGGCAGAAAAAAGAAAGTATTCAAGAAAATATTGCAAATTTACAGAAGCAAAAGTTGATTTTATTGATTATAAAGATACAGCATTATTAAAACACGCATTATCAGAGCGTTTTAAAATAATGCCAAGAAGATTAACAGGAACAAGCAAAAAACACCAAGAAATGGTTGAGCTAGCTATTAAAAGAGCAAGAGCAGTTGCTTTAATTCCTTATGTATGCGACCGCAAAAACGTAGTTACAAATCCGTTTGAAGGTCTATAATTCTTAGGCTAGATTTTCTAGCCTAATTCTTTTATCATATGCAAAAATAAAAATAAATATAGCCAAAGCAATAAACAACTCACTTAAAGCATTTATAACACCTTCACTGCTTGCAAAATAACTATGTGCAAATTCTATAAAATAATGAAGTATCAAAGGCATTGATAATAAAAATAAATAAATACTTCTAAGCCTTATATAAATTGAAATTATAAGTAAAATCAAAAAAGAAACTAAAATATAAAAAATATCTATGAGCTCATAAAGAAGTAACGAGCAAGTAAGATATAAAATAATGCTAAAAAAATAATATAAATTATCTTTAGCAATTATAAATAATAATATAGATATAAACACAAATGCCGTTAAATAAATAAAGAAAAGCTCATTAGATTGGCTAATAAAACTTAAGGCACAAAATATGCAAAATACAAATATAAACGCATAAAACAAAGCCTTGAAAAAATCTTCTAATTCACAAGCAAGATTGATTTTATCTTTATCAATTAATAAGCTAAATAAAACCACTATAAAAGATGGGATAAATATCACAAAAGAAATAATCTGAAGTCCTGTAAAAGGAATTAATAAAAATATATCATCATACACTGCTTTTTCATCTATAAATACACGAAATATTTTAGTGATATTATTAGGTTTTATAAGCAAGTATAAAGCAAAAAATAAATAATAATAAATATTTAATTTTTTAGTAGAAAAAGAAAAAGCTATGAAAGATCTTTCATTTGATTTAATCTCACTTATTAGCCAGTTTAAAAATATTTTCATATTTTATTCTTTAATTCCTATGAAAATATCGCTCGCTTTTATTAAAACATTTACATTATCACTTATATTTAAATCCATCTTATTTGCACTATCGTTGGTTATGCTAGCTGTAATTAAAATTCCATTACAATTAATTTCTATTATGCTATATACCGAACCATTTTTTATACTTACGATTTTGCCATTTAGTTCATTTGCACTACTTAAACGAGTAGCACATTCGTTTTTGCTAACAATTACAGAATTTGCTTTAAATACTGCTATAGCATTATCATTTATTTTTAGATTTAAATCATCTACACTTTCTGTAGTTATTAAAGATTTGATTGTTTTATTGTTTTCTAATTTTGCGGTAACTAATGAAATAATAGGCGAACTTTCAACTTTAGTTATTTGTATTTTTAATATATTTCTTGCACTTAACATAATCTTCCTTTAAATTCATAAATTTCATCTAATAATAAAATAAAACCTATATTAAAAATTAAATGTATAATAGTTAAAAATCATAAAAAGGATATGAATGGGACTAAAAAGTGATGCTTGGATAAAAGAAATGGCATTAAAACACGAAATGATAACTCCATTTTGTGAAGAGAATGTAGGTAAAAATGTGGTTAGCTATGGACTTTCTAGTTATGGGTATGATATTCGTGTTGGGCGTGAGTTTAAAATATTTACAAATGTAAATAGCACTATGATTGACCCTAAGGATTTTAATGATAAAAATGTAGTTGATTTCGTAGGTGATGAGTGTATTGTTCCTGCGAATTCATTTGCACTTGCAAGAACGGTTGAATATTTTAAAATGCCAAGAGATGTATTAGCAATTTGTCTTGGTAAAAGCACATATGCAAGATGTGGAATTATTGTAAATGTTACACCTTTTGAGCCTGGATTTTGCGGTCATATTACAATAGAAATTAGCAACACCACTCCACTACCTGCAAAAATATATGCAAATGAAGGTATAGCTCAAGTGTTATTTTTACAAGGTGATGAGCCTTGCATTACTTCTTATGCTGATAAAAAAGGTAAATATCAAAATCAAACAGGCATAACTCTTCCAAAAGTTTTAAAGTAATTTATCTTCAAGAATTTGAAAGTAATTTTTCAAATTCTTAAGTTTTATTATTATTCCAAATAATATTTGCATTCCAAAATTATTCTTAGCAAGCACCTTAATCTAAGGCAAATTAAATATTCAATAAAATATTTTATGAATAAAAATTATTTACTATTTAGTGCAATAATTTTATAATTTTTAACAAGTTTTAAAAATTAATTTTTATTTAAGGAGATTTATGAAAAAGATTTTTTTAAGCTGTGCTTTAGCGGCTTCAGTATTTGCTGCAGAGCAATTTAGCGGTAAAATTATTAATCTTTACACTTCAGTAGATGCGAAAAAAGCAGAAGGAAAACTACTTCCAACTAATGCTTTTGAGATAGTAAAAGACGGCGATTTAGCTGAACTTAAAATTAAAGGATATTACAATCCTAATCAAGGTAATATTTTATATTTTAATGACAAAAATAGAATTTTAGTAGCAGCATTTGGTAAAAATGCTAAAGTAGATTTTAAAGTTGAAAAAGAATTAAAAAATGGTTTTAAATTAGCTAGTATTAAAGTATTTGCTAAAAAAGATGAGCTAGTGGATTTAGAAAAATCAGCAAAACCACTTTTTGAAAAAGGTAAAGCTATGTTTGAAGAAAATTGTGGCATTTGTCATCCACTTCATCCTGTTAGTGAATTTAATGCAAATCAATGGCCAGCTACATTTAAGGCAATGGAGACTAGAACAGGAATTGATAAAGCTGATAGACAATTAGTAGTGCAATATCTACAAAAACATGCAAAAGATATGAAATAAAGGAGACATTATGCTAAATAGAAGAAGTTTTTTAAAAGGTTCAGCTGCAGTTGGTGCTATGAGTTTTGCACCTATAAATGTATTAGGAGCTGAAAGTAAAGCAGTTGCTAGTGGCTTAGTAAAAAATGGCGAAGTTGTAACGGGTGCACATTGGGGTATTTTAAAACTTACTATAAAAGATGGTAAGGTAGTAAAAAGTGAGCCATTTGATGCAAATCAAACTAAGAATTTAAAAAATGATTTACAACACTACACACCTGATTTAGTATATGCTAATCGTGTTAAATATCCTTATGTTAGAAAAAGTTTCTTAGAAAATCCACTAGATAATAAACCTGAACTTCGTGGTAAAGATGAGTGGGTTAGGGTAAGCTGGGATAAAGCTTTAAAATTAGTTGCAGAAAGTTTAAAAAGAACTTATGATGAAAAAGGAGCTAATGGGATTTTTGCAGGTAGCTATGGCTGGAAATCAAGCGGAAATGTGCATAATTCAAGAATATTACTTCATAGATTTATGAACTTAACGGGCGGATTTGTAGGCTCATTAGGAGATTACTCAACTGGTGCATCACAAGTTATTATGCCTCATGTTGTTGGCTCTATTGAAGTTTATGAGCAACAAACTAACTTGGATTTAGTATTAGAAAATACAAAAGTTATAGTTATTTGGGGTGCAAATCCTATTGATACTTTAAAAATTGCTTGGACTGTAACTGATGGCGAAGGTCGTGCATATATGGAAAAAATTAAAGAAAGTAAAATAAAAGTAATTTGCATAGACCCAAGAGCTAGTTCAACTGTTAAATTCTTTGAAGGTAAAGGCGAATGGTTAGCTCCACGCCCAAATACTGATGTGGCAATGATGATGGGTATGGCTACATATTTAATTGATAATAAGCTTTATGATGCTGAATTTATGGAGAATTACACAATAGGATTTGATAAATTTAGTGATTATTTAATGGGTAAAACTGATGGCGTTAAAAAAGATAGCAAATGGGCTGAAAATATTTGCGGAATTAAAGCAAGTGCAATTGAGAATTTAGCTAAGGAATTAAGAGAAAATCTAAGCTTAGTAATGAGTGGTTGGGGTATGCAAAGAGCTCATCACGGAGAGCAACCTCATTGGATGCTTGTAACTTTATGTGCAATGCTAGGTCATATTGGTAAAGATGGTGGCGGATTTGGTTTAAGCTATCATTATTCAAATGGTGGTGTTGCTACAACTAATGCTCCAATAGTAGGCGGAATTAACGCTAGTATGAATGGTCTTTGGGATAAAGGCGTGTTTAAAGGCGTTAAACAAGGAACATTTGATAAAAATGGTAAATTTATACCTGGAAATAGTGGTGCAGGTGAAAATCTACCTGAGTGGTTATCAAAGACAAGTGATAATGAAATTCCTGTAGCAAGAATTGCTGATATGCTATTAAACCCAGGTAAAACAATAGACCACAATGGTAAAAAAATTACTTATAGTGATATAGATTTTGTTTATTGGGTAGGTGGTAACCCATTCGTTCATCATCAAGATTTAAAAACTCTAAAAAAAGCTTGGCAAAAGCTAAAAACCGTTGTAGTAAATGAGATTTACTGGACTCCAACTGCTAGAATGGCTGATATATTATTACCTACGACTAGCCAATATGAAAGAAATGATATTTCTATGAGCGGGGATTATTCTAATATGCATATAGTTCCTATGAAAGCTGCTGTTATGCCAGTTGAAGAGAGTAAAGATGATATGCAAATCTTTGTTGAACTTGCTAAAGTTTATGGAACTCTTTGTGCGATTAGCAAGGGTGCAAGTGAAAAAGATGCAGCAATGTTAGCTACAAAATTAGTAAATGCTTATACAGAAAATCAAACTCCAGAGCAAATGATAGAAAAATACTATAACGCTGCTAAGAAAAGCACAAGCGTAGAAATGCCTGAATTTAAAGAGTTTTGGGAAAACAATAAAGCATTGAAATTTGAAGCTTCTCAAGATGCTTATGAGTTCGTTAGATTTAAAGACTTCGTAGAAGACCCTATCTTAAATCCATTAGGAACTCCGAGTGGTTTAATTGAGATTTATAGTGAAACTATTGAAAAAATGAACTATAAAGATTGTAAAGCTCATCCTATGTGGTTTGAACCAATTGAATGGCTTGGTATGAAAGAAAAGAGCGCAGAATTTCATATGATTAGCCCGCATCCAACGAGCCGCTTACATTCACAACTATGCCACACAAGTTTAAGAGAAACTTATGCTGTAAATGGGCACGAGCCTATTTTAATTAATAGCGAAGATGCTAAGGCTAAAGGTATTAAAAATGGAGATTTAGTTGAGGTTTTCAATGCTCGTGGTAAAGTTATTGCAGGAGCAGTTGTAAGCAATGATGTATTAAAAGGCGTAGTAGTGTTACAAGAAGGTGGTTGGTATGACCCTGATGATAATAATGATTGCAAATACGGATGTGCGAATGTGCTAACAATAGATATTCCAACAAGCGAACTTGCAAATGGAAATATCTCTCATACAGCTTTAGTAAATATCAAAAAATTTGAAGGCGAAAAACCTGAAATCGTAGTATTCACTGAACCTGTAAAAGCATAATATTAGGGGCATTTGCCCCTAGAATTTAATTTTAATTATTCATTATTTTTTCAAAATCAAAAAACCATTCTACTTCTTCAATATTATTAAATTTATCGGATAAATTTGATAATTTAACTATTTTAAAACCACATTTATTAACATAAAAATGGATATTTCTTATTTCAAAATAAGGTGTGGTTGTAGTCCAAACTTTAGTTTTAGGAAAAGTTTTTTCCACCATTTGCCAAGTTTTAAAACCATAGCCTTTATTATGAAATTCTTCAAGTATATAAAACAAATCAAGATTATTATGTTGGGTATTTTCATCTATTAAAAGACATATTCCACCTATTTTTACACCATTGTCATATACATAAAAATTTTTAGCATTTTTATTCTCTAAAGATTTGAAAATCTCATCAATGGTGATTACATTTTCATCAGTTTTATCTCTAAGACTTATTTGAAAAGTATTTTGCACATCTTTTGCGAAATTAAAAAACTCATCACTAGAAATTTCTATTAATTCCATAATCTTCCCTTAATTTAGATTAAAATTTTTAATTTTATAAATTTATAAAAATTATATGAAAATTTTTTAATTAGCTTGTTGAAAAGTTTTTATAGTGATTAACCACTTGGTATGTAATTGTTATCTTGATGGCTATATTTAAGCTAACAATCAAAGAGTAAAAAATTCACTCAAGATTTGTCATTCTTTTTAGTGGTGTTGCTAAGCAAGTGGGTTGATTAGTATTTTTTATAAAGAAGTCTGTGCGATAAATATGAGATAAATTTTTTATATTACTAAGTTTTAAATTCCTTAAAATTAATAATTACAATTTAAATTTGAATATTAAAAACTCATATTATTTAATTAGCCTATGAAAGCATAGTTAAGGGGATTTTCCCCTTTTTAATAATTATTTAATTTAACACAACCCTCTTTTGAGCCGAACGAACACGCAAGATTATATAGTTGTTTTATTTTGTCTAAGTTTTCTTTAGAATTTGAGTTTTTAGCTAATTCATCAGCGACTTTAATACAAGAATTTGCATCTTTATCTTTTATACATTTTGCTTGATTGCTTATTAAATCAGGGTTTGATAAAAGCTCCATAGGGTTTAAATTACTTAATTTAAAATCATTACAAGCACTAAAAACTAATGCAACTAAAATAGCAAGGGTTTTTTTCATTATATCTCCTTATTTGTAATTAGATAATAATTATACCCCCCCCCCACATAAATATTTTTAGAAAACTGATTTATTAAAAAATACAAATTCTATTATTGTTTTTCTTTACAACTCTAGCAAAGGCGTAGGCGTTTATATTTGCATTTTGTAAAATATCTAAAGCTTTTTGAGTATCTTTTTCGCTAATGCTAAGGATTAATCCACCACTTGTTTCTGGAGAATATAAAAGTAAATCATCTTCAATAAATGATTTTACAAGTCCTTTCAAACTATTTTTGTTTGTATAACTAGCTGTTCCAAAAAGCCCTAAATTAGCGTAATTTAAAGTATTTTTATAATACTTTATCGCATCAGAATTGATTTCAATTGATATTTTATCATTTAGCATTTCGCTCAAATGCCCAATAAGTCCAAAGCCTGTAATATCAGTGCAAGCATTGATTTTTATGCCATTTAAAAGTTCTAAAGCTTTATTATTTAGACTTTTCATACCATTTATACATTCGCTAAAATCATCGTCTAAATTAGCTTTAATAGCCATAGCGTTAAGACTTGTTCCTAGTGGTTTTGTAGCTATTAAAACATCATTTTCTAAGGACTTGTTATTGCTTAAAAAACTATCTTTTCTAACATAACCAGTAACGCTAAGCCCTAAAAATACTTCACTAGAATTTAAAGTATGCCCGCCAGCACAAAACCCACCCGCTAAATTAATAGTATCATTAAGCCCTACTATCATTTGTTTTAAAATATCTTGAGATAAGCATTCGCTAAATGCAACTATATTCATAGCACTCATAACTTTTGCGCCCATTGCAAAAATATCACTTAATGAATTTGCTGCAGCAATTACAGCGTAATCATAAGCATCATTTACGATTGGGGTAATAAAATCAAGTGTTTGAACTAAGGCAAAATCTTCTAAATTAGTAGAAATTACCTTAGGATAATCAATAACACAAGCATCTTCATTACTAGTAGTTGAGCTTAATACAAATTCGCTAGGTTTAATATTAGCTAAAGCATTGTGTAAGTCAGCCTGACTTAGCTTAGCTCCTCAACCTGCGTGCTTGCTAAATTGAGTAAGTTTCATAGATTTACCATTTTTGTTTCAAATAAAGTATCTATTATCTCAACTGCGTTTGAACTTCTACCAATTTTTGGACTAACTTGAAAATAATTTAAGCAATTCGCACAACATAAAATATCAACTCCATCATCACTTAAAGCTTTTAAAGCATTAAATGCCGGATGAGTATCATCACAAGCTATAAAAACTGCTTCGTTTATTAATACAACTTTTTGAATTTTTCTTTCTTTTACAGCAGTTAAAAATCCAATTAAAAGCATTGCTCCTAATTCGCCTTCGCCAACTTTTAAAGATTTTAAAAATATTCCTTCTTGTTGTTTTGCTTCATCTTTTGAGCTTTTTATTTCGCTTTTTCTTAATTTAAAGCAAAATCCATTAAGCTCAAATTCTTGATTTAAATTCTTAAGCAATCTTTGGATATTTTCTTTTGCTGCTTCGTTATCAACTATTATTTCTAATTCATCATTAATTGCTAAATTAATTAATGTTTTTTTTGTTTCAATTACAGGTATCGGACAAGCCTTGCCGCTAAAATCTAGTTTCATTATTCTTCCTTTTTAAATAGTTCGTTAAATCTTTTTTCTAAAAATTCTTCTAATTCTTTTTCTAATAATTCATAATTTTTCATAAATTCTAAAGCCTTAGGGCTAAGAATAGTTCCACTATCTTTACTAGCTCCTTTTTTGCTAATAAATATATCTCCGCCTAAAAATTTTTCTGTGCTAGTTTTCTTAGTCCAAGCCTTTTTATAACTCATATGAAGTTGTTTTGAGCTCTCATTAATTGAGCCAAATTTTTCTATGGCTTTTAATATCTCATAATTACCTTTTCCAAAAATTTCGCCGTCTTCTTCTAACCAGAATTTGATTTTAGGTGTTTTATTTTTCATAGCTATAACTCGGTGTTATTTTTCCATTTTTTGTAAGTTCTTTATACCAATAAGAATGCAAAATATATACTTCTTCTTCTTCTTTATATCCTGTTATCATTGCGTGAATTGAGCCTTTGATAGCAAATACAGCCATATATAAATGCACGAAAAACATAGCAGCACAAACAATGCCTAAGATATTATGAACTATTGCACTAAGTCTTAAAATATTAATATGACTAATTCCTAACATATTTTGTAAAAATTCGCTCTGAAAATCTAAAAAGAACATAAACGCACCAGTAATTATCATAATAGCTCCACCAAAAACGGCTATGTAATACCACATTTTTTGACCGAAATTGTATTTTCCCGCCGGAACAGGTCTTTTAACCTTGCTTAAATATCCACCTACTATCATAAGCCATTTTATATCATAACTAGCAGGCAACATTCTCTTAATCCAGCAAAAAAACATAGGAATAATTGAGATAAAAAATAAAATAGTAGCAACTCCGTGAAGATTTTTGCAAAGTCTAACAAATACTCCACCACCAAAATAATGACCATTCATAATAATTAAGCCTGTTGGAATTAATATAATCCAAGCAAGTGCAGCAATGAAATGAAAACCACGCTCAAATAATGAAAAGGCATATATTTTTTTGCCTTCGTGACTAAATGTTTTAGGTCCTATTACCATATAATGTAATGAAAACGCACAAAGCACTGCAATTAAGACAATTAAAGCAAGTGAAGCAATATAACTTGATGCTAATATTGTCCAAATTTCTCCTAATTCATAGCTAGTAATATTAGTAACTCTTCCTGTAGTTGTTAAATCACTAGCATTTAAACAGGTAAATAAAAATGCTAATACAAAAAACTTTTTCATAATATCTTCCTAAAATGATTTTATTCTTTAATTTATATCAAAATATTTTTAATTTCTCCTTGAATAGTCATTAAAATTAAATTCTTTTTGACTTTTAATGCTACCATCTTCACCAACATAAATTAAACTTGGTAATTTTACTCCGTTAAAAGTTGTATTTTTTACTATTGTGTAATGAATTTGGTCGCAAAATATTATCTTATCTCCTATATTTAGTTCTTGATTAAACTCATATTCACCCATAATATCTCCTGCAAGGCAAGAATTACCTGTTAAAAGATAGCTATTTTTAGTGCTTTTAGTCTCTGCTAATTCATCACGACTTGCTAGGATTTTTGCATTTTTTACTTCGCTAGTGTAAGGCATAATGATAGTATCAGGCATATGAGCTTCAGCACAAATATCTAAAATTGCTATTTTTTTCTCATTTTCAACAATATCTAAAACACTAGCCATTAAATCCCCAGTTTGCCAACCAATAGCTTCTCCTGGTTCAAGGTATATTTCAAGATTATATTTTGATTTAATAGCTTTTAAGAATTGAATTAATTCTTCTACTTTATAGCCTTTTTTTGTGATATGATGACCGCCACCAAAATTAATCCATTTTAATGGGTGTTTTGCTAGATATGGTTTTAAGAAATTATCTTCAAATACTTTAAAGACTTTTTCTAAACTCTCAAAACTCTCTTCGCATAAAGCGTGAAAATGTAGCCCATCAACTATTATTTCACTATCCAATAAATCCTTTGCTTTAATACCAAGCCTTGAAAATTTTCCGCAAGGATTATAAATTTCTTTTGGAGCTACTGAAAACTCTAAATTACAGCGAATTCCTAAAGATTGATTTTTATAATTTTTATGATTTATAACTTTTTTATATTCATTCAATGAATTAATCACTATATGATGACTAAGATTTAATATTTCTTCTAAATCATCATTGCTAAATGCTGGTGCGTAAGTGTGGATTTCTTTATCTACAAATTCTTTAGCAAATTTTGCTTCCCACAACCCACTGCAAGTGCAACCTTTTAAGTAATTTTTAATTAAAGGCATAGCAGCACTAAATGCAAATCCTTTTAAAGCTAATAAGACTTTAACTCCACTTTCTTCTTGAATTTTTTTAAAGATTTCAAGGTTATTTTTTAGTTTGCTTTCGTAGCAAATGTAAGCTGGTGTTTTAATATTATTTTCAATATATTTCATTACAATTTCCTTTCGGTATTAATAATTTTGCTATAATATCATATTAAATTTATCATATATTAGGTATTTTATGAAAGAAAGAAAGTCAATTTTAGAAGAATCAATAAAGAGCTTAACTCTTTATTCAATAATATTTTTTGCGTTAATTTTTAGCGTTGGAATATTTGTTATTAAATCAAGTTATACGGAAGAAGTAAATAGCCTAGAACAAGAATATAACGAACAAATCAATTTATCATCAAATAAATATATCAAAGAAGAACTTAAAAATATTAAAAAATATTTAGATGCAGAATTTTCATATTTAGACGATAGTGCCAAAGAATTTGTAGATAGTGCTTACAATTTCGCATTAAATTATTTAAACACTCACGAAGATAAACAAAAAGCTTTAGAATTTTTAAAAGCAAATATGGGTTATCCTATTGATATTGATGTTTTTGATGGAATTGACCCGACTTATTATTACTACGCTAGGTATGTGGAATTAGATAATAAAAAAATATTAAGAGTTACTTTAAATCCTAAAAAATATGAAGAAACTCAAAGGGTAGTAGCATTAAATAATATTAAAAATCTTCACAATGCTCAACTTTCTTATTTTAATGCAAAAAGATTAGATGATAATTTTAATTTTTTAGGTAATGAAAGATGGTATTGTGTATATGAAAATGAAGCTTACACTTGCTATGATAAAAATTGGTGGTTGGCTTTAGAATTTACCGTTAAAAGCGATGTATTAAAAGAAGCTTTAGAAGAAGTAAAAAGTAAAAGATTTGAATCGGCATTAATACAAGGTGCGTTTTTAGGTTGCTCTATATTAATTGGATTTTTAGGCATTTTGGTATATATAATAAGAAAGAAGAAAGAAGTAAGAGCGCAAATAGAATTAGCTACTAAGCATTTTGATGTAGCATTAAATAAACATATATCTAATTTTAATAAGAATAAACAATTAAATAGTGATTTTGCATTTAAGGAATTTAGAACTTTAAGTTATGCTTTACTTAGATTTATAAGACAAATTCAAGCCAAAGACGGGAATATCAAAAAACAAGCGTATATTGATAATATTACCGGTCTAATGAATATGATAAGTGTTACTGAAAGCCTTGATAATTATGTAAAAAAAGATAATAAGGTATTATTATTTTTATTTTTTAACATAGATAATTTCAGAATTTATAACTCAATGTATGGAAGAAGTTTTGGTGATGAAGTTTTAAAAATCGTAGCTTATAGACTTTATACAACCTTAAAAGGTATGGCAACAGGCGATAATGAACATTTTGAGAGCTTAGACTTTATAAAATATGATAAATATAAATTTATACAAAATAAAACTACTTTTGAATGCCTTGCTAGGGTTAGTGCTGATGAGTTTTTATTAGTAATTGAAGTAGATAAAAATGAAGATTATTTTACATTAGCTAAAAAATACCATCAAAAACTAACCGCAAGAAGCATTAAAATTAATTCAAATGATGATTTAATAGAATATGAGCCATTTAAAATTAATGCTAGAGTTGGATTTAGTATATATCCAAAAGATAGCAAGAATTTACACGAATGTATAGGAAATGCTGATTTAGCAATAGAAAATGATAAAGCTAGTGGAGATAATTGGATATTTGGTTATACGGCAGAAATTGGCAAACAAAATGAAGCTAATTTAAAGCTACAACAAGATATAAGAAATGGTATTGTAAATAAAGAATTCTTATTATATTATCAGCCAAAAGTAGATGTAAAATCTGGCAAAATTATAGGAGCAGAAGCTCTTGTTAGATGGCAAAAAGGAGATAAATTAATATTTCCAGACCAATTTATAGGAATTTGCGAAAGAAGTAATTTAATTATTACTTTAGGTAATGAAATTATTAAAATGGCTTGTGAAGCTCAAAGAAGATGGTTAGAAAAAGGTCTTGAATTAAAACTTAGTATAAATCTAAGCACCAAGCAGCTTTTAAGCGAAGGAATAGTTCATACAATAGAAAAAAACATTCAAGGCATACCGCCAAGATTAATTGAATTTGAAATCACAGAAAGCTTTTCAATAGAAAATGCAACAAGTAAGGCTATTATTGATAAAATCAAAAAACTTAATGTAGGTTTATCAATGGACGATTTTGGTAAAGGATATAGTTCTTTATCTTATTTAAATGACCAAGATTTAGATTTTGATGTTGTTAAGATTGATAAGTGCTTTATACAAAATATAGATACTAATGAAAAAAATAGAAGATTGGTTGAGTTTATTGTAAATGTTATTAAATCTTTAAATAAACGCTCTGTAGCTGAAGGTGTAGAAAATATTGAGATTTTAAATTTCTTAAAACACTTAGGTTGCGATGAATATCAAGGATATTATTTTAGTAGGCCTGTTCCTGAAAATATTTTATTAGAAAAGGTATATGAAAATGGTAAAAGTTAATTTTTTAGGGCCAATTAATAAAAATTCTATTGAATTAGATGTAAAAAATATTCTTGAATTAAAAAATGAATTATTGAAATTTGAAGACTTAAAAGAGTGGTTAGAGATTAGCGCTATTGCTATAAATGATAATTTTATAGATAGTTTAGATATTTCATTACAAGATAACGATGTAGTAAGCATACTGCCTCCTGTTTGTGGTGGTTGAGCGTGAAAGAATTTCAATTATTTAATAATGCTCTTGATGAAAAAGCTTTATATAATGAGTTTTGCGGGATTTGTAAAGAATTAAACTACGGAGCATTTTTAAGTTTTAGTGGAATTATTAGAGCAGAAGGCAATATTAGCGGTCTTAGTTTTGATATATATGAGCCAATTTTAAAAAAATGGTTTGATGATTGGTGTGAGAAAACTAGGAATTTAAATATTAGATTATTTTTTGCACATGCAAAAGGAGATGTATTAGTAGGTGAATGCTCTTATTTTGCAGGGATTGCAAGCTCACATAGAAAAAACGGCTTAGATATATTTGCTAAGTTTATTGAAGATTTTAAACAAAATGCACCTATTTGGAAATACGATTTAATTAATAATCAAAGAATTTATGCAAAGGATAGAAGCTTTAAGTTGCCTAACGCAGGTCTTTTAAGCAGCAAGGAAGATTAAGTAATGAATAAAAAAGCATTAGTAATAGAAATTATTATTGTATGTATTGTGGTACTTGCGTTACTTATTTTACTAGGTCTTAAGGTATATAATTCAAAAAATGAAGCAGAAATGTCAAAATCAATCAGAAACTTAGCTACATTGATTAATGATGTAGATACATATTATTCTAATAATGAAAATTTTATAGATATTCCATTGATGACTAAAGTAGGGCTTGATAAGGATATGTGGTTTTTTGTTAAATCTGAAAAATGCTTACACTTTAGCACTTTTAGAGATTTTTTGATAGTTAAAAAAATTGAAAAACCAGGGGAATTATGTTCTACATTATTAAGTTATGATTCTGTGAAATCGCTATTAATAGGCAAAGACACTCCGGGCGATGAAGCTGTAAGTGTTAATATAAGCAATTCTAATACTATATTTATTAGAATGGGTATTAAATACGATAATTCTATATTATAAAACTATTTTATAACCTGTTGAAGTAATATTTTTTATAATATTTACACCCAATTTATCTCTAAAACGCTTTATAAATGTTCTTACAGAACCATCTTTTACATCGCTTTTGCCCCAGCAAATCTCTTTTATTTCATCAAGACTTACAACTTTTCCTATAGGTTCACTAAGGGCTTTTAATAAAGTTAATTCTTTTTTTGTAAGTTCAACTTCAAATTCTAATGTTTTAAAAGTTGATTTCATATAATCAATCGTATAATCACCTATTTTAGTAACTTTACTCATATTTGAAACCAGGCTTTTTACACTTGCGATTAATTCTTCTGGAATTACAGGTTTGATTAAATACTTATTCACATTAACATCAATAGCTTTTAGTAATTTTTCTTTATCACTATGAGCTGAAATTACTATAATAGGCGTATTTGGGCTTAGGTCTTTAATGCTTTTTGCAAGGCTTAAACCATCTTTTAGCGGCATTAATACATCACAAATTACAATATCAGGACGAAGTTTTTTAAATTTATTTAATCCACTTAAGCCATCTTGAGCATAATGCACTTCATAAAACAAAGGTGCTAAAATATCTCCCATTAGATGAGCTATATTTTTCTCATCTTCAACAATTAATAAACTTAACATTCTTCTCCTTTAAAAATAAGTTCAAAATATGCACAATTGCCCTTGTTAAAACATCTTATATCTGCATTTATTTTATTTAAAATTTGCTTACAAATGTAAAGCCCAAGTCCTACGCCTTGTTTTTTATGTTTAGTTGTAAAATATGGGTCAAATATATGCTCTATTATGTTAGAAGGAATTGCCCCTGCATTATCGCTAATTTGCAAAATCAAATTCTTTTTTTCTTTAAATACTTTAAAATGTAGTATTTTATCATCTAGTTCTTGTTCTAAAAAAGCATCTTTAGCATTGTTTATAATATTTACAAGAACTTGCACTAATTCATTAAAATTACATAACAAACAGCATTTTTTAGCACGAATATCAAATGTAGTTTTTATATTATTTTTTTTCAATGCTTGGTATGTTATATATAAACTATGCTTAATTATTTTGATTAAATTATGTTTTTCTAAAGGCGTATTAGGATTAATAAAGTCCCTAAAATCATTAATAGTTTGGCTCATATTTTGGATTAATTTTTGACATAATTTATAATGTTTATCTTTTTTTTCGTTATGCAATAAATAAATAGCTAAAGATAATTCATTTAAAGGTTGTCTCCATTGATGAGCTATATTTTCTAGCATTTGTCCTAATATAACTTGGCGATTTTGCTGAAATATTATTTTTTGTTGAGCGTTATTGATTGCTATTGCGTCTTCTATTTTCTTTTCTAAATTCTCATTGAGTATTTTTAAAGAATTTGTCTTTTGAGCTACGACTTGTTCTAAATTCTCATTTAATTGCATTAGCTTTTGTTTAGTTGCAACAAGCTCTTCATTTAAGGTAAAAAGCTTAGTAACATCGTGTCTAATAGCTATAAATTCAAATATTGTTCCATCTTCATCAAAAATTGGAATTATTGTTGTTTGTGCGTAGAAAAAATCCCCATTTTTCTTTTTATTCTTAACCACTCCTTTATGAACACGCCCAGCTAAAATAGTGTCCCATAATTTTTTAAAAGCACTCTTAGGTGTATCAGGGTGGCGGATAATATTGTGATTTTGTCCTAGTAGTTCATCTTCGCTAAAGCCACAAAGATTGCAAAATTCTTCATTTACAAAGGTAATAATCCCATTTATATCTGTTTTTGAAACTATATTTGTGTTTTCAATTGCATTTTTATATTCATTTAATCTATACATTTTTACCTACTTAATTTAAGTGCTAAAAAGCACAAATAAAATCCATAAACAATAATTAAAGCAAAAAATAAATATTGAATATTTTTAATTTTTCTAATTTTATTTATAAATATAGAGCCTAAAAGCATAGCAGGAAGAGTGCTAATCCCAAAAATTAACATATTAAGCCAAGCTTCATTAACGCTTTTTGCAATCATTGATTTTGCTACGAAAAAATATACTAAACCACAGGGAAAAAATCCATTTAAAAAGCCAAATATAAAGCCTTTATATTTTGAAGTTTTTTTATTGTTTAAAAATACCATTATTTTTTTATATATGAATTGATTTTCTATAAAAGCTAGTAGTTGTCCTTTAACAATCAAAGCAAATCCTAAAACAACGCAAAAAGCACCTAAGATAAAATATAAAAATACTTGTAAGTTTAAAGAATTTAAAAAATAACCTAAAAAATAAGCTATAAGACCTATTAAAATATAAGCACAAATTCTACTAAAATGATATATAAAAATATCAAAAAAATTACTCTTTTTGTGGTTGAATAAAAGAATTATCCCACCACACATAAAAAAACAATGAGTAAGACTAAGACCTAGTCCTAGCACAAAAGTGCTAAGAAGATTGTTTATAACATCTTCCTTTTTTTAAGCTCTTCTTCATAAAGCTTTTCGTAAATTAAATCGTATTCTTCGCTACCAGGAACGATTTTTCTTTTGTAATTATTAATTTTATCAAATACTAGGTCTTCAATATCTTCGTAAGTTTTTAAGTATTCAATCATACTTGAATAAATCACATTTTTTACTCTATTTTCTGATACATTAAAATTGATTAAATCTTCATCAACCAAAGCGTCCAAAATAGCGTGAGATAAGGCATTATATCTATCTTCATAATTCATTTGGATTTTATATTCATCTGCTAGTTTTTTCTTAAGTAACCAAAACATATTTTTTCTATCAACTTGCATTAAATCCATTTGGCTTTCTTGCTCTGCTAAAATCTCATTTACCTTTTCATCAAGTGATTTTTCTTTTAATACTAAGGCTGTAATAATTTTTGAAACTACTTCTTTAACTGGCTCTAAACCATTTACTAATTTTACAAATTTTGAGTTTAATAAATCTATTGAAATTTTATTTGAAACATAAGGAATATGTGGTTGTCTAATACGCATTTTTAATCCTTTTTTATTTTTCTTCATTATAAAATATATTAGTAAAAATGAATATAACAATAATAATTAATTTTTAACTTTTGATAATTTTTAAAATGCCTTAATATTAAGCTTTTTAAGAGTTTTGAAGCATTGATTTGAATTCGGAATTTCCGAATTCAAATTCTTTTAATCGCCTATATAAATTTGTCTTGGGCGAACTATTTTTAATGGGCTTTCTTTTTGTTCAATTAGTTGTGAAATCCAGCCAGGAATTCTACCTACTACGAATAATACCGCAAACATTTCATTAGGAATTCCTAGAGCTTTTAAGATTAAGCCGCTATGAAAATCAACATTCGGATATAATCCACGGCTTACAAAATACTCATCATTTAATGCGATTTCTTCAATTCTAGTTGCAACTTTTACAAAGTTTGCATCAATTCCAATTTCGCTAATTAATTGGTCTCTTAGTTTTTTAAGAACTTTTGCTCTAGGGTCAAAGTTTTTATAAACTCTATGCCCAAAGCCCATTAGTCTAAATGGATCATTCTTATCTTTTGCTCTTTTAATAAACTCATCAACTCTATCAGGTGTGCCAATTGTCTCAAGCATTCTAATCACACCTTCATTAGCACCCCCGTGTGCGTGTCCCCACAATGCACCAATTGCTGAACTTATACAGCTATATGGGTGAGCGTGAGTGCTACCGACTGAACGCACTACACTTGTGCTTGCATTTTGTTCGTGATCAGCATGAAGCATTAAAACCGTATCTAGTGCTTTTACCTCAATAGGTCTTAGATTTACATGCTCGTATGGATAAGTTCTTAGCATATATAAAAAGTTTTCGGTAAATCCACGATCAAGATTAGGATATGCCATAGGAAAGCCATTTTTATAGCGATACGCACTAGCGGCTATTGTTGGTATTTTTGCTACGATTCTGGCTGCCATTTCCATATAATCTTCGTGCTTATCCATATTTAAATGGTCAGGATAAAATGTTGAAAGTGCTGCAACTGCTGCTTGCATAACTGCCATAGGATGAGCATTGTCAGGGAAAGCGTCAAATAATTTATGCATACCTTCGTGAATAAAGCTTCTTTTTTTAAGCTCATATCTAAACGCTTCTAATCTTTCAGGACTTGGTAATTCTTTATGTAATAATAAATGCACTACATCTAAAAAAGTTTTATTTTCTGCTAGCCATTCAATAGAATAACCACGATGCCTTAATTCTCCTGCTTCTCCATCTATATAAGTAATACTTGATTTACAAGTTGCAGTGCTAGTTAATCCTTCATCATAAGAAAATGCACCTGTTTTTGAATATAAAGACGAAAAATCAATTGATTTTGCACCTCTAGTTCCACTTAATACATCAAATTCAAATTCTTTACCATCGTAAATTAATTTTGCTTTTTCCATTTTTAACTCCTTTTTTAATAGTTATGTATATTTTAAAAGGAATTTGTGAAATATTGTAAAAAACTTACTTAGATTTTTGCTTATGTGTTTCAATAAGTAACGAAATTTTAGGAATAGCCCACATAAATATGACAGCTTCAATTAAAGATGATAAAACCAAAGCTAAATAAAAAGAATTATCAATTAAGTTTAATTTCATTCCTAAAGTTGCAATTGCGATTAATAAAGTAAGCGGCATACAAGATGTAAAAGCTAATAAAATGCAAGATATTTTAAAGTCTTTATAAAATACAAAAGAACTAATTATTCTACAAACTAACATAGTAAGAATAATAGCAAATGACATTAATATAAGCTCTTTATTAACCAAACTAAAATCAAGGCTTAGCCCAACATATACGAAAAATATAGGTATTAAAAATGGGTGTCCTAATGAGCTTAATTTATGCTCTAAATCCTTTTTATGCCCAAAAAAGCTAGATATAAACATACCAGCTAAAAACGCTCCTAAAGCTATTTCAAAATCAAAATAAAGCATTAAAGCAACTGCTAGCATCCACAATGCAAGACTAAGCCTTACATTACGCTCTGCCTTATCATAATCAGGCATTAAAATTTCTTTAAGCCAAGGTAACCACCAAAAAATCGCATTAAAAATATAATAAATTACAACAAAAATCCCTAAAAAGAATAGTATTGACAATACAGAAGTAACAACTTGCATTGTGCTACTTGAGTTTGAAAAGCTATTTAAAAGAGTTATTAAAACAATGCTTATTACTTCGCCAAGTGCTGCTAAAACCATAGTAAAACTAAGCCATTTTGGAGTAATTTCGTATTCTTTATATAAAATACTAATAAGCCCTATACTCATAACAGGAATTATTATTGCAACTACTAAGCTAAGTTTTAGTATCAATGAAATACTAATAGCTAAAGCATAAAGAATTAAATAAAATAAAGATATTTTTTTTAGCTCATTTGCATTTAATTTTATAAATTCTTTAAGGCTTACTTCAAGCCCTGCTATAAACATTAAATAGCAAAATCCAATATGAGAAGCTAGGGTAAAAGCAGGTGTTTTTGTGATTATTCCAATAGCACCAGCAATACTTCCTAAAATAATTTCAACCGCTAAAATAGGTAAGCTAGTAAGCTTTGCTATATAAGGCGATGAAAAAACAACAAAAGATATAAATAATAAAATATTTAAATCATTTGAGCTAAGTTCCATTAATTTCCTTGTATAAATCTAGTATCCTCAAAAATTATGCTTTTTGCAATTATTTCAATTTTTTCGGGGATATTTTCAATAATTATAATAGGACTTAGGTTATAGTGATTAAATAATTTTGCTCTAAAGCTTATTTGCTTTTTAATACTTGGTGGATTTTTTAAAAATTCTTCATAATTTTCGTATTTAAAAAACTCATTCGCTTTTTTAAACGATATTACACATAATTCATCTTTATTACACATTATTAGCTCTTTACTTATGTCAAGACTTAGATTAATTTTGCGTGATTTAAAATGCGAATAAAATAAAACAAAAGCTTTTGCAGTATTTTTATTAGCTTTAATTCTTGCATAAAGCAAACGATAATTTAAAAACTTTTCTCTAATAATGCTAAATTGTTGATTTTTGCTTTCTAATCTTACGACTTTTTTAAAAAATTGCAATTTTTCTTCTATTGAGCCAGGTAGAATTTGATTTTTATATATACTTGAGCTTAATTCTTTTATCAAATGCTCTTCGCTTTTTTGTTGAGCTAAGCCGTAAATACAGCCACAATAATTTTGATGATACAATAAATCATCTTTTGCTAATTTTAATTGCCTTTGAGTTCCACCATCTTTTCTAAAATCAACGCAAAAAAACTCTAAATCAGTCCCTTTTAAAGCTTCTTGCATAGATACTCTTAATTGCTCTAAATCTTTTTTAGGAGAGCATAAAAGTGTGGTTGTGAATGTTTTTTGCCCTAATTTTAAAGCCATTTCAACAGAGCTTTGCATTCTAAAATCAAAACATTTAGAACATCTCTTCCCACGCTCAGGCTCATTTTCATAGCCTTTTACATAATTAAACCATTCAGCATAATCATATTCACCTTTAATTAGCTTAATACCAAGCTTTTTACAAGACCTTGCTACATCAAAATATCTTAATTCATATTCGCTAAAAGGATGAATATTTGGGTCATAAAAATACCCGATGAGTTCTTCATCAGGCATTAATTTTCTTAATTCTTGCAAAAAAAAGTGCGAATCAACGCTACAACAAATATGAACTAGCATTAATTTATTTTATACTTTTTACTAATTTTATTTATTGTGCCATCATCTAGCATTTCTTGTAGGCTTTTATTTATTATTTCAAGTAATTTTGTATTACCTTTATTTACGGCAAATCCTTGTGAGTCTTCATCTTTATACTCGCAAACTACTTGCAAATCAGGATTTTTATTTAAAAAATTAACTGCAGCAACCTTATCTAATACTATAGCATCTATTTTTTTGCTTTGTAATGAAAGTATGCTAATGCTAGAATTTGCAAAGCCTTTTACTTCTTTTTGGCTAGATTTTTTTGCTATATCATATTGCACCGAGCCAAGTTCAGCCCCAAAAAGCGTATTAGTAAAATCTAAATCTTTACAATTTTTAATTTCTTGATTTTCATTATTTTCTATTCTTTTTATGAAATAATTAGAACTATCTTTAAAATTAATTGTAAATTCTACTGCCTTAGCTCTTGCTGGAGTTTTTTTCATAATTGCTCCGATTAAATCCACTTTATTGCTCTTAAGACTTGGGATTAATCCGTCAAAATCCATATATTTAAACTCCACTTCTAAATTATTTCTTTTAGCAATTTCTTTAATAATATCAACATCAAAGCCTTTTAATTCGTTGTTCTCTAAATATTCATAAGGCGGATAATTAGGTGCTGTTGCTACTCTTAAAATATCAGCACTCATACTTGTTAATAATGCTAAAGAAAATAATATTTTTTTCATTTTGCTCCCTTACTTTACGCTATCTTTATAAACTGCGTTTTCATTTACTACTTCTTTAATAATTAAAGACCTTTTTGTCTCTCCTGTGCTATCTATGCTAATAATCCCACTAACGCCTTCGTAATCTTTAGTTTTTTTAATCTCTTGATTTATACATTCGCTAGTGATTTGCTCGCAACGATTTGCAGCTTCTACTAATACAAAATAAGCATCAGCACCCATTGCAGCAAAATTTGATGGAAGACTTCCATTATAAGCTTTTGCATATTCTGCTAAATATTTTTTGCTAAGTTCTGTTGGTGGAACATTTGCATCAAAGCTATCTGTATATAAATGATTGTTTGAATACTCTGCTGCAAGTTTGATAAATTGCTCATCAGCAACCCCATCAGCACTAGCGATTATACTTTTAACACCTGCTATTTTTGCTTGTCTTACAAAAAGTGCTGCTTCTTGATAATAAAGTGGCAAATACACTACATCAGGATTTAAACTAGCAATTTGAGCTGAAATAGCGTTAAAATCTTTATCTCCACTTGTAATGATTAATTCTTTTAATATTTCTCCACCACCTTGAATAAATTCTTTTTTATAAGCTTTTGATAAACCTAGTGAATAATCAGTCGCTTGGTCTTTTACAATTACTGCTGTTTTTTTACCTTGAGCTAATAAATATTTTGCCATAGCTTCGCCTTGAAAACTATCATTAAAGCACACTCTAGCAGCGTAATTTTTGCCTTTTAATAATTTATCATTTGTAGCAGCTGGTGCAATTACAGGCACTTTTTTCGCTTCAGCTGTATTCATAACCACTATAGTATTTGCAGTAATCATTTCTCCAATTATTGCACTAACTTTTGGTAAAACTCTTTCAGTTGCTGTGATGGCTTCTATTTTATCGCCTTTTGTATCAACTATATTTAAATTGATTTGCTCTCCATTTTTTAAAGTTGGTTGCATTGCATTTGCTACTTTTATTCCATTAAGTGCCGCATTTCCATACGCTGCAACGCTACCACTAAGTGGTAAAACTACACCAATATCTAAAGCAAAAGCCGCACTAGAAGCTAATAAAATTAAACTTTTTTTCATAATAAATCCTTTAAATAATTTAAATAAATTCCTTGAATTACAAGGCATAAAAGACCTGCAAAAAATCCTGCAAGTAAATCATCAAGCATAACGCCTAAGCCACCTTTTAGCTTTTTATCAACTTTACCAATAATACTTGGCTTAGTTATATCAAAAAGCCTAAATAAGATAAAAGCTAAAGCAAAATGCCACCAAGAGTTGTTAAAACTCATACCAATCGCCAAAAAAACCCCACAAACCTCATCAATTACTATTTCTTTAGCATCGTGTTCGTGAGTTTTTTCATAATCGTCAATGATTTTAATACTTGCAATAAAAATTGCAATACTTAATAGCATTAAAGTGCTTTTATCTGTGTAAATTAGTAACAAATAAGCAAATGGTAATGCCGCAATAGTCCCCATTGTGCCACTTGCAAACGGACTAAGACCTGAATAAAAAAATGTTAAATATAGTTTTGCTAATTTTTCTTTCATTAAAATCCTTTGTAATTTGGAAAAATATCTTAAGTTAGTTAAGGAATAATTTGTTTTTAGAATTTGATTTAAAGAATTTAAATATTGTTTTTAAATTCTATGATTTTTAATTTAAGAAAAACATTATAAAATAACGATTATTTTTTATAAAAAAAGGCAAAAAATGTTGAAAAAATCAATAATTTTAATGAGTATTTTATATTCTAGTTTAAATGCTGGAGCTGTAGATGGTAGGTATTTTTATCAAGATTATTTAGATTTTGGTGCTAATAAAGGCAAATTTAAAGCAGGGACAACAGAGCTTAGCGTAAGCTCTAAAGATGGGACTTTAAAAGTAGATAGTTTTTATTCTATGCCTATGATTGATTTTAGTGCTAGTAATAAAACGGGGGATTTGTTTAGGGGAGAATTTACCAATATAGGAACAAACAGAGTTTTAACGGCAGCTCATATGATTAGTAGAAAAGATAAATTAATTCAAGCTGGTTCAGTAATAGAATTTGGTGGAGTTAGAACGACTGCTGTTAGTGCTTCTAATAATTTTGATGATTATTTTAAAAACTGTGCTGATACAACTTGTCCTCCAAGAACTGATATAGAAGATTTTGTTGAGCTTAGAATGAATAAGATTAATTTAAATACTAAAGCAGATATTGCTCCAATAAAATACTATGATGAGAATGGAAAAGACACAAATTATGAAGCTTGTAAAAATGGTGGTTTGAGCTGTTCGGATACTAGCGGTAAGGCTGCTTTATATGATAATTCTAGATATACACTTTTTGTAAGAAATGGAACAGGTATTCAAAAAATTACCGAGCAAAGAAATGACGCTGAAACAATAAGCACTAATAATAAATACTTTACAGGTGGAATTGCAAATTTAAGCGATTTTAATAGCTTTAAAAATGAATATGGTTTATATATGTTAAATATATTAGGTAGCAATAGAATTCAATTCTCAAGCACTGGTTCTAAAGGAGATAGTGGAAGTGCATTATATGTTTGGGATAATCAAGATAAGAAATGGTATATGGTAGGTGTTACTAGTGGTACTGATTGTAAAGGAGATAGTGTAACTTGTACTTATACTAATTATCATTTAGTAAATAATCACACTATGGATAATTTTAATAAAATTCACAATATAAGCACTACGGCTAATTTAACACTTGATGCTGATTCTTTAAAAGATGGTTTGGTAGAACTTGAAAAAACAATGGGAGCTGATTTATCGTTTAAACACTATTATAGTTTGTTGGGCGCTCAAACAAAATTAAATTACAATAAAAGAGTATTAGCAATGGCTAACGATAAGGATATTTATATAAATGGCGGTTCTTTAACTCTTAGTGCTAATGCTGATTTAGGTTCTAGTGCATTGATTATAAAAGATAATTTAACTTATGATATTAAAGGTAATTTTGACTTTTTACACGGCGGTCTTGATATAGGTGCTAATTCGGTTGTAAATTATGACCCTAAAACAGCAAAAAATGATTATTTACATAAAATTGGTGCGGGTAAATTGATAGTTAATTCAAGTAGCCCTAATGCAGGTCTTAGAATAGGTGGGGGTGAAGTTGAGTTTAAAAATTCTTCAGGCACAACTTTTGGTAGTATTTATATGACTAATAATTCAAGTTTAAAGATAAATAACGCAAATCAAATAAATACAAATTATTTATATTTTGGCGAGAATGCAGGTAAGCTTGATTTAAATGGAAACAATATTAATCTTAATAATTTTTACGCGAGTGATAATAATGCAGTGATAACAAATACTAGCACTAACTTAAGCACTCTTGAAATCAATAAATTTGCTACAACAGAACCTACAAATACTATTTATCACGGAAATATTAAAGGAAATATTAATATAGTTCAAAATCACAATAATAGTGGTAAATACGCTGTTTATGATGGTGGTTTAGATATTCAAAATATGGAATTTAAAAACGGAAATTTAGTTTTACAAGGTCATCCAATAGTGCATAATTATGTATCACAAGATGTAAAAGATAAGCTAAAAGAAGATATATTTACTACCCCTACAAGGCTAGACCAAGAAGATTGGGAAGAGAGAAATTATAAAATGGCTAGCCTAACTTTAGATAAAGCTAGTCTTGATATTTTAAAACATTCAAATGTGGATATTAAAAACATTAATTCTATTTCTTCAACTATTAAAATTGGCGATAATTTAGCTTATATAGATAGATTTGATGGAGAAAATATAAAGGCAAATTCTATTGCAACAGAATTTCAAGGAAGTTTAGAAAATGAAAGTTATGACAAAAATCTAAAATATCAAGAAGAAGTAACAAAAGGCGAAAGCATTGCTAAAAATATCAAAATTAATTCAAATTTTGATTTGAAAACCAATTCAAAACTAAGCCTTTTAAATGGCACAGATTTTAAAGGCACAATAACAGCTGATAATACTTCTAGTCTTGAGTTTAATGGTGCAATGATTAATGCAAATATAAACGCAAGTAGCCTAAACTCAACCAATACAACATATATTTACGAAAGCAAAACTAATGCTTTAAATATAAGCAAAAGCACAAGTGGAGCTAATAATAAGCTTTTAATTAAAGAAAGCTTTTTAAATGGAGATGATAAAATACTAATAGCAAGTTTGGCTAATGATACTTTAGTGGCTGAAAATTATTTTGGTATTAAAGGTGAAGATTCAGTATTTGCTGACCTTAAAGCTAATGTAAAATATTATGCTGAAAACGGCACAGCTAAATGGTATCTTGAAAAAATACCATCTACTCCATCACCAGAGCCAAGCCCAACACCAAATGAGCCAAGTACTCCAAATAAACCAAGTGAGCCTGATACTAAACCAACTCCGCCAACTAACACAGACACAACTCCAAGTGAGCCTATTAATCCAAATGAGCCTAATGTTAATAATCCAAGCGAACCTAGTATTCCTAGCACTCCAACAACTCCAAGTGAGCCTACAATACCAGATGAGCCAAGTACTCCAAATAACCCAGAAGAGCCTGTTATAGTTGAGCTTGACCCAAATCCTAGCAACAATCCAAGCAATGTAGAAACAAAAGGTCATTATCAAGAATACTTCTTCGTAAGAGAGAAAGAAAGTTCAATAAATACAGCTAAAAACACGCTAAATCAAGCATTTTTTAACTATGTTTTAGAGTGGAACAATATGCAAAAGCGTATGGGAGAGCTAAGAGATGAGGTTGCAAATGGCGGAATTTGGATTAGGAATTTCGGTGGAGCAAGTTCGTATCTAAAAGATAATAAGACCAAATATTATGAATTACAAATCGGTGCTGATAAGATTAGCGAAATGGATGATTTCAATGCTTATGCGGGAATTATCTTTACTAATTCAATTTATAAACTAGATACAAAAAATATGCTAGAAGGTAAAGTAAAAGGCATAGGCGGGGGACTTTATTCAAGCTTTATTTTTAATAATGGTTTTTATATTGATATGATTGCAAAATATGTTGATTATAAAAATGACTATACTCTAACGCTAAATAATGGCAATAATAAAGCTATTTATATTAACGCGAATAATCATTCTAAAAGCGTAGTAGCAAGCGTAGAATTAGGCAATAGATTTTATATGAATAATTATTATTTAGAGCCTAGCGTTGAGTTAATTAGTGGTTATGTTAGTGCGATTAGCCTTGAAAATAAAGCCGAGCATATAAAATTAGAAAGCAAATCATTCGTTCCATTTAATACAAAAACAATGCTAAGTTTTGGTAAGCAAAGTAGCGAAGATTCAAGATTTGGATTTAGATTTGGGGTTGGAATTGCTGCTGATTTAGCTAAAAACGGCGATAAAACCATAAGAGATTTAAATGTAATTAGACAAATTGAAGGTAAAAAAGATACAAGAATGCTAACCAATGCTTCATTTAATTATAATTTCACGAATAATTTAAGGCTAATGACCGAGTTTGAAAGGACATTTTTTGGTGATTTGAATGTGGATTATTCGCTTAATATGACTTTAAGAAAGAGTTTTTAATTTATTTTGCACCTATTTTAAAGGTGCAAAATCTTTATATGTTTTTATCTTGCTGATAAATATTATTTATTGGGTTTTTTAATGAGTTTAAGAATAAAGAGTTTAAAAATACATTTATCTTATCGCCTAAATATACTCAAATTATGACGCAAAGCTTAATTTTTGATATAAAGAAGCAAAAATAACCATTAAATAATTTAATAAATAATAATCTTTATTCATTCACTCGCATTACTAAATACAAAAAATAAAGAATTAAAATAATAATTCAAATAAAAATATTTTAATTTTCTTTAAAAGTAAGAAAACTTAAGTTGCTAAGTTATTGTTTGTATTAAACTACTTCTTAAATCTTGCCAAATTACTAAGCGGTAAAGATAGCTAAGATTTATAATTTTTACCCACAAATTTCTTAAAAGTTTAGTTATTTTTAATGTTACTTTTACGCATTTAATTGTATTTTTTACTCATAAAATCACTTGAAATCTCACTGATATTGATTTTTTTAAGTATTAAAAAATAAAGAATTTAAAACAATAATTTACACATAAAAACTAAAAAATATAAAGCAATATTTTTATTATTACCAAAGCTTTATATTTTGATTTAGAGATAGCCTAAATAGTATAAAATCAATAATATGATAAATTCAAATTTATGTTTAAGCTATTATTTTTTTTAAAAAGATTATTTTTTGAATGAATTGCTGTGGTTTGTAATGCTAATGCAAGTTAGTATTAGAATGTTTTTATCTTTTTCATAGATTAATACTAAATCGTTTTTCACATGGCAATCTCTATAGCCTTTAAATTTACCTTGCAAAGCGTGGTCTTTATAAATCGGCTCTAAGACTTCATCATTTGCCAATCTTAAAATAATTTTATTTGTTAATTCTTTATCAGCTTTGCTTAGTTTTTTAAAGGCTGTTTTGTAAGCTTTAGTCTCCCTTACTTGATATTTCACCATTTCATGCTTTCTTCTACGAATTTTTCAGCGTCCATATATTCAACTTCCCCACGCAAATACGCAGCCTTTAATTCTTTTGCTTCTTTTATAGAATCTAAAAATTCTTTACTATTATAAAAATCATCTAATTTGCTTTTTTCTTTCTTTATCTTTATCGGCTCGTTAAATGCCTTTGCTAATTCTTTTAAAGCCTTTAAAAAGTGCGGATTATCATTCATCTTTACTATTACATTCATATTTACTCCTTTTATATTCGTTATCTTATACTAAATATGTTTAATTTATCAAGTTTTAAAGAATTTAAATTAGGAAATTGATTTTTAAATTTAAAAAAGGGAGCGAGTGCTCCCCTTAGGATTATTGCAATAACCTTAGTAGTTTTTTAAGATAGCTAAACGCTATCTTAAAACTTCTATTATTACTATTGTAATAATCCTAGTCGTTTTTTAA
>NZ_JACGAU010000004.1:0-114899 GCF_020137595.1 Campylobacter sp. RM12640 | reverse complement strand
GTCCTTGTGTGATTTTTGATAAAGGTTTTAAATAAAAATTAATAATTAAACTTAAAAATCCTATTACTATTATTAAAAATATTAAAAAGCTTATTAAAGTAGCATTTCTAGCATCATTTACACTATTATTTATTACATCTTCTAAAATAATGGTGCAAATACTAAATCCACTTATATCATTAATAATACAATAAGCTAAGTAATTTTTATTATCCTTTGTAAAAACAATATGATTTAAATTCTTATTAGTTTTTAGCGTAGATAATTTTTGATTTAGGCTATCAAGCCATTCAGGTTTGCCTAATTCGTTTGCGTTTTCACTAGCTATTATCTCATTATTTTTATCAAGAATTAAAGTGCTAATATCATTATGAGATTTAATTTTTGTAATGGTATCGCTAAAATCATTTATTAGTATATTTCCACCAATTACAGCTACGATTTTATCATTTTTAAACACAGGTGCAAAAATAGTTGTGGCTGATTTTTTGCTTGAGACATCTTGATAAATTGATGAATTACTAGCCTTTTTTAAAGCTACTGCTTCTTTATACCAAGCTCTAGTTCTACCATCAAAATTAGGGATTAATCTAAAAGTTAAATCAGGTTCAGCCTTATAAACATTTCCATTTGCTAAGCCTATAAATAATCCTTGAAAATCTAAAACCCTATTATCACTACTAATGATTTGCTTGATAAATTCTGGGCTTAAATCATCAGCATCTTCAAAAGTTTTTGCAATTTTTTCAATTTGCTCAATACGGGTTTTGATATATTCATCAACATAAGCATTTCTTAATTGCAATTCTCCTGCTATTGAAGAATCGTAATTATTTATGATTATATCTTCTGTTTTATTGCTTTGCATATAAGATAAAGCTAAAAGTAAAACTACAAATAAACTTGCAGTTGTTAATGAAATTTTGAAAGAAAGTTTCATTTGGTAATCCTTTTTTTAATTGAAATCGAATACCAATTTTACCCCCCCCCAACCTTAAATAAAAATAAAATTATAAAATAAATTATTAGATGATAAAAATTATTTACATTAATTTAAATTCTTATTTTAAATATCTTAAAAAAATACAAAAAAGTTTTTAAGCTTAAAAATTAATAAATTTAATAAATCATTAAGCTAAAAAAGAGATAATCAAACTTATTTTTTTTAAAGGACGAAAAGATGAAAATTATAGATTTAATCAAGCACAACAAATATCTTACTATCCGTCATCATCTTCGTCATCTACATAATACTCATTAATTTATAATCGTTTTTTAGTTGTGTTTTTACACTTTTTATTATTTTGTTTAAAGGAAAAAAATTGAAGAATTTAGAAAATATTTTTAAAGTAATTTTTCCACTTGCAATAGTGATTATTACTACTTATTATTGTTATCCATTTAAAGAACTTAGCGAAGCAGAGCATTTAGCTTATCTTAAAAGTTATGGCACTACTTTAGGACTTACTTCACTTGGTTTGATTATTGGTCTTACTGGTGGATTTTTATTAGCGTTTTTATTGGTGCTTAGGAATAGATTTTTAACAATGTTAATCAATGAATATTTAGATTTAATTAGGGGTATGCCATTAATGCTACTTTTAATGATATTTGCATTTGTGGTTTTTGCTCAAGTTGAAAATGTATTTTTTGTAGCTGTTATTGCTTTAGGACTTAATTCTAGTGCTTATGTTGCAGAGATTATTAGAAGTGGGATTGAAAGCGTTGATAAAGGTCAAATGGAAGCAGCAAGGTCTATGGGTTTATCGCATTTTCAAGCTATGAAAATGATAGTTTTTCCACAAGCTGTTAAAAATATCATTCCTGCTTTAGCAAATGAGTTTATATCGTTGTTTAAAGAAACTTCAGTAGTTGCGTTTATAAGCGTTGTTGATTTGACTTTTCAAAGCAAGATTTTTCAATCACTTTTATACGACCCTAAGCCTTATATTTTCGCAGGTGTTGTGTATTATGCTAGTGTTAAAGTATTTACTTGTTTTGTAAGATTATTAGAAATGAGGCTAAAAAGAAATGATTAAGATATCTAATTTATGCAAAAATTACGGGAATTTAGAAGTATTAAAAGATATTAGTGTAGAGATTAATAAAGGCGATATTATTGCTATTATTGGACCTAGTGGCGGTGGAAAAAGCACATTTTTAAGATGTTTAAATAAACTTGAAGTTGCAAGTAGTGGAGAGATTTTAATCAATAATGAAAATATCTTAGATGAAAAAATTGATATTAATAAGCACAGACAAAAAGTATCAATGGTATTTCAACATTTTAATCTATTTGCAAATAAAAATGTATTGGATAATTTGATTTTAGCCCCTGTTAGTTTAAATATTTTAAGCAAAGATGAAGCTATTAAAAAAGCTAGAAATCTTTTAGCTAAAGTTGGTTTAGCTGATAAAGAAGAGTTCTTCCCGCACAAATTAAGCGGCGGTCAAAAACAAAGAATAGCAATAGCAAGAAGCCTTATGATGGAGCCTGAAGTTATATTATTTGATGAGCCAACTAGTGCGCTTGACCCTGAAATGGTAGGAGAAGTTTTAGGACTTATTAAAGAAATAGCAAGTGGAGATAATGCTCCTATTATGATATTAGTAACTCACGAAATGGGTTTTGCAAAAAATGTAGCTAATAGGGTATTTTTTATGGAAAGTGGCAAAATAGCAGTAGATGATACGCCACAAGTTGTATTTAACTCTAGCACAAATGCTAGATTAAATGAGTTTTTAAACAAAGTTTTAAATCATTAGGATTAGATATGAAAAAGATTTTTTTAGCTTTATTTATAACTTTATTTGCTTATGCAAATGAAGTTGTTAAGGTTGGTATTTCAGCAAATTACGCTCCATTTGATATGATGGTTGATGGTAAATTGAGTGGTTTTGATGTTGATTTAGTAAATGAGATTTCAAAGGTTGCTAATCTTAAGATTGAATTTGTTAATATGAGTTTTGATGGGCTTATTCCATCTTTAGTAGCTGGTAAAATCAATATGATAGCTTCAGGAATGAGTATTAGCGAAAGAAGAATGAAGAATTGTGATTTTTCTAATCCTTATTTTTTTGGAAAAACTATGTATCTTAAAAGAAAGGGCGATATTTTCACTACAAAAGAAGATTTAAAAGGTGTTAAAACAGGAGTTAAACTTGGCACAATTCAAGAAAATACTGCAAGAAAGCTAGGTGCTAATGTGATTTTACACGAAGATTCAGCAGTGGTTGTTATGAGCCTTGTGAATAAGCAAATAGATGCGGTTGTTTTTGATTCTTTTGTGGCTAAGAAATTTATGGCAAAAAATCCTGAAATTGAGAGTTTTTATGAAGAAAATGACGGGGCTTTAGGTTTTGCATTTGCATTTGCAAAGGATAAAAATAAAGACTTAATTGATATAATTAATAAAGCCCTTGAAGAAGTAAAAGCAAGTGGTAAGTATGATGAGCTTATCAAAAAATACGGGCTATAAGGAGTAGTTATGAAAAAGTTTTTATTAGTAGTGTTTGCACTGGTTTTTAGTGCTTGTTTATATGCAAATGACAAGGTTTATAAAGTTGGGATTTCTCCTGATTATCCTCCATTTGATATGTTAGTTGATGATAAGATTAGTGGTTTTGATGCTGAATTATTTGATAATTTAGCAAAGATTGCTGGTATAAAATATGAGTTTAAAGCTATGAGTTTTGATGGACTTATTGCAGCACTTAAAGCAGGTAAGATTGATGCTATTATGAGTGCTATGAGTTCAAGCGAACAAAGAAAAAAAGCTTGTGATTTTAGCAATGTTTATTATAAAGCTAAGACAATTTATCTAAAGCATAAAGATAGCAGTATCGCAACTAAAGATGATATAAAAGGTAAAAAAGTAGGAGTGCAATTAGGCACGGTTCAAGAAGCAGCAGTAAAACAAGTAGGTGCATTAGTGCAACCTAATGAAAATCCTGTTGTTTTAGTAATGGCTTTAAATGATAAAAAATTAGATGCTTTAGCATTTGATGCACTTGTGGCAAGAGAATATTTAGCAAAATATCCTAATTTAGCTGAATTTTATAATGAAGATGATGGCACAGAAGGATTTTCTATAGCGTTTAGCAAAAATGAAAATGTAGAGCTAAGAGAGAAATTAAATAAAGCTTTAGAAGAATTTATAAAAACTAGCGAATATGAAGCTTTACTTAAAAAATACAATATAAATTAATATGAGAAGTGATTTTTTTAAGCCTAGATTTAAAACTAGGCAAATTAGTGTAGGCGGGGTTAAAATCGGTGGTGATGCTCCAATTAGCGTTCAATCAATGCTATTTACAAAAACTCAAGATATTAATGGATGTTTAGAGCAATTAATTGAGTTAAAATTAGCAGGTGCTGATATAGTAAGAGTTGCGTGTTTGGATATAAAAGATGCAAGGGCTTTAGCAGAACTTAAAAAGCAAAGCCCACTGCCGCTAATTGTAGATATTCATTTTAATCACAAATTAGCTTTATATTGTGCTGAATTTATAGATGGTATTAGAATAAATCCAGGAAATATCGGTGGCAAAGAAAATATAAAAGAAGTAGTAAATGCTTGTAAGCAAAGAAATATTCCTATAAGAATTGGTGTAAATCACGGAAGTATTGAAAAGCAATTTGAAAACAAATACGGCAGAAGTGTAAAAGCCTTACTTGAGAGTGCTGTTTATAATATTAAATTACTTGAAGATTTTGATTTTAGGGATATTAAAATAAGTATTAAAACTTCAGACGCACAAAGCACAATAGAAAGTTATACGAGATTAAGAGAATTGTGTGATTATCCGTTTCATTTAGGAGTAACTGAAGCAGGAACTAAGTTTCATAGCACAATAAAAAGCTCAATTGCTATAGGTCAGTTATTATTAAATGGCATAGGCGATACTATTCGTGTTTCTATGACAGGAGAGCTTAGCGAAGAAATAAGGGTTGCTAAAGCGATTTTGCAAGATAGTGGAGTGCAAAAAAGCGGTATAAATATAATCTCTTGTCCAACCTGTGGAAGAATTCAAAGCGATTTGTTAAGTGCTATTAAAGTGGTTGAAGAAAAGACAAAACACATTAAAGCACCATTAAATATAAGCGTAATGGGTTGTGTTGTAAATGCTTTAGGAGAAGCTAAAGGAGCTGATGTAGCGATTGCATTTGGCAAAAATGAAGGCTTAGTAATAAGACACGGCGAAGTGGTTGCAAAATGCAAATATGATACTTTAGTAGATAGATTTTTAGATGAAGTATTAGACGAAGCAAAACTTTATGAAGAATAGAATTTGAAATTCCTATTTCAAATTCTTATTTTAATTTCTTTAATTTTTACGAGAGATTAAAATAAGAATTAAGGAAGAATTATGAGTAAGTATTTTGATATTGAATTAGAGCAAAGTATTTTATTAGCTTGTATAGAAAATAATGAAAATATAGATATAGCCGCAAGTATTATTAAGCCAAGTGATTTTTCATATAGATTACACGCTGATATATTTGAGTTTATATTAAATAAAAGAAGACTTAGAGAGAGTGTGGATTTAAAATTAGTAAAAATCTCTTTTGCAAGTGCAAAGGATAGTTTTTGGACTGCACTTGAGCAGCAAAATTCTTTCATAGAAGTTGATGAATATTCAAAAATGTTAAGGAATTTAAGTGTAAAAGACCAGCTTAATTCTTTAATGAATACAAGCACACAAGAGCTAAGCAGTGTGCAAGATAGTATTGATTATACGCATAATTTAAATGCTAAGATTTATTCTTTAGTATCAGGCGTTAGTGATAATACTTTAAAGAGTTCAAGAACTGCTGTTAATGAGTTTTATGAAGAATTAAATAGGGTTAGCAAGATAATTGATAAAGATGTAATCGGAGTTGATACAGGTTTTTCTTTATTAAATCATTATACAAAGGGCTTTAAAGCAGGGGAATTAATAATTCTTGCAGCTCGTCCTGGTATGGGTAAGACTACATTTGCTTTAAATATTTTGCTAAACGCACTTAAAAAAGATGTTGGAGTAGTGTTTTATAGTCTTGAAACAGAAGCTTATAAGATAATGGCTAAATTAATAGCACAAGATACAGGAATAGGTTTGCAAAATATCTTAACAGGAGATAGATTAACAGAAGATGAGATAAATAATATGCAAATGAGTGCGAATATGCTTAGTGAAAAGACTTTATATATTTATGATAAGGGTAATTTAAATATAGAATTTCTTCGCTCATCTTTAAGAAGATTAAAAGAAGAGCATAACAATATAGGTTTATGTGTATTAGACTATATTCAGCTTATGAACTCACTAAATACAAGGGCTGATAGACATATTCAAGTAAGCGAGATTAGTAGGGGGTTAAAATTACTTGCATTAGAATTAAAAATCCCTATTTTAGCTCTTTCTCAAGTTAATCGTTCGGTGGATTCTAGGATGAATAAAAAACTTATGCTCTCAGACATTCGTGAGAGTGGTAGTATAGAACAAGATGCTGATTTGATATTATTTATTAATAAAGCTGATGATGATCCGACTATTTTAGCAGAACGCCACGCTATACTTGATATTGCTAAGAATAGAAGTGGGGAATTAAAAGAAATTCATTTTGATTTTAAAGCTTCTAAAGCGAAATTTTTACAACTTGAGTTTAGAAAAGACAACGAACCAAGCGAGACTGAAGAATTTTAATTTAGGAAATAAATTCCTAAATTATTCAAGTATTTTTAGATTTTCACAAGCTATATTGTTTCCTAAATCACAAGATTTTTTATAATACAATTTAGCCATATTTTTATCTTTTTTATGATACATAACGCCTAAATTATTGCATGCGTATGCGTCTTTATTATCGCAAGATTGATTCCACAAACTAGCTACTTTATCATAATCTTTTAATTCATAATATACATTACCTAAATTATAACAAGCATTATAATCTTTAGCAGAGCAAGCAATTGATAGATATTTAATAGCTAAATTATTATTTTTTTCATTAGCATATAAATTGCCTAAGCCATAACAAGCTGGGATTAAATTATCATCACAAGCTTTTTTTAGATATATTTTTGCATTATCAAATTCTTGATTTTTCTTAAATAATATTCCTAAATTATAGCAAGCGTCTTTATAGCTATTTTCACAAGCTCTTGCTAAATATTCTTTTGATTTATTAAAATCTTGAGTATTAATCCCTGCATAAAAGCAAGCTTCATAATTTCCATTATCGCAAGATTTTTCATAATATTTACTTGCTTTATCTTTTTCGTTATTTTTACTATAAATTACCCCTAAATTGTAGCAAGCATTATAAATATCGCCATCACAAGCTAGGGTAAAATGTCTTATAGCAAGACCTAAATTATCTTGATTATATTCAACTACACCTTGATTATAACAAGCAGCAGGAATTTTGCTATTTTCACAATCACTTAAATAATCAGCCATTGATACTAAACTCATACTAATTAAAAATAATATCTTTTTCATGTTCTAAACTCTTGTAATTTTTTATTTAGCTCTTCAGTCATTTCACTAAGGTGATTTGCTGCACCAGCTATTTCTTCAACGCTTCTTGCGTTTTCGTTCGTTATTGTATTCATATTGTTTAAATTATTTAGAATTTCTTCCATATCTTTACTTGTATTTATATAATCATTCACGGTTTTTTCACTTGAGCTAATAGCTTCTGCTACGCTATTTTTCATAATACTCATATTATCTTTAGTAGAATTTGCAATATTACTTAAATCTTGCATTTGGTTTGAGTTAATACTCATTTGCTCACTTGCGTCTTTTATGCCTTGAACTATAATGCTTATAGTAGCATTTACCTCGCTAAGACTTCTTTGTGTTCTTTCAGCTAGGCTTCTTACTTCATCAGCTACTACGGCAAATCCACGACCTTGCTCTCCTGCACGTGCAGCTTCAATAGCAGCATTTAATGCAAGAAGATTTGTTTGGTCTGCAATTTCGTTAATGATTTCTAATACTGATTTTACATTATCAGCATCTGTGCTAAGCTTTTCTATCTTCATAGCAAGTTCGCTTTCAATACTTGCACTATGTATGATTTTATTACTTAATATATTAATTTCTTTATTTGAAGTTTCCATCATATTTAAAGCTTCATCTAATTTTATAGTAGCGTCCTTAGCCTTTTGAACTCCTATTTCCAAGCTTTCTTTGGTATTTTGTCCTTTTTTAGCTATTTGATTTACTATTTCACTGCCTTCTTCAGCGCGTTTTCCTGTTTGAAGACTAGTATTGCCTAATTCACTTGCTATTGAAGCATTTTCGTTAGAAATATTTTTAGCTTGTTTGATTAAAATTCTTATTTTTTCTAAAAATTCATTAATAGCACTTGAAGCGTGAGCTATTTCATCATTTCCTTTCACTTCTAATTTATTAGTTAAATCCCCATCTCCACTGCTTAAATCTCTTGCTTTAATCTCTAATATTTTTAAAGGTTTTGATATAAATAAAGTTGCGAAAATATATGCAATAAGCATTAAAACTATGAAAATAATTGCACTAATAATTATAAATTTTATTAATTCTTTAAATTGTTCTTCGCCTAATTCTTTTGCGTTTTTATCTAAAAATGTATAAACACTATCTAAATCAACTGCAGTGCTAAATATCAAGCCACTTGCTTTATCTTGTAATGAATATGCTAAGAATTTCTTAGTAGTTTTATCTTTATATTTAAACTCATATTCGCTAAAGCCACCACCATTTTTTCCAGCATTGATTATATCTTGTATGAAAGCTTTATTATTGGTATCAACTGAATTAATTTTATTAGTTCCAATCCAATCTTTTAGTGTGTGATACACAACTAAACCATCTTCTTGAAATACTAAAAATCCTTTAGTATTGTTATCGTATCTTACTTCATCTAATTTGTTTTTTAATATGTCATTAAATTCTTTTAATTTGTTTTGATTTTCTAAATCTTTATATGTTGTTTTTGTATATTGAACCATACTTTCTACTAAGGTTTTTACTTGTTCTTTTCTAAGATATATGCTTTCGTTTTCAATTTCAGTTAGCATTTTGTTTTCTAACTTATCAAACATTAAACTAGAATTAAAGCTAAGTGATACTACTAATAGTAATAATGAACAAAATACCAATATACTAATCTTAAGTGAAATTTTCATTCTAAATCCTTTTAATTTTTCGTAAATAATAAATATATTAGATAAATTTTTATTAATTAAATTTTATTTTTTTTACATTTTTCATTCTTTTTAATTTGTATTAATTATTAAATAAGCAAAATTTGATTAAATCCTAAGAAAAAACCTAATGGAGGCAGTATGATTACAGGTGCAAAGATGATTTGTGAAGCTTTAAAGCTAGAAGGTGTTGAAGTAGTTTTTGGTTATCCTGGTGGAGCAGCTTTAAATATCTATGATGAATTATATAAACAAAATGATTTTAAACATGTTTTAGTTCGTCACGAACAAGGTGCAGCTCACGCAGCAGATGGCTATGCAAGGGCTAGTGGTAAAGTTGGAGTTGCTATTGTTACAAGTGGTCCAGGATTTACAAATACTTTAACAGGGATTGCTACAGCTTATGCTGATAGTATTCCTATGGTTTTAATTTCAGCTCAAGTTGCAAATTCACTAATAGGAACTGATGCGTTCCAAGAAATTGATGCAGTTGGAATGAGTAGGCCTTGTGTAAAGCATTCTTATTTAGTAAAAACTATTGAAGAATTACCAAGAGTTTTAAAAGAAGCTTTTTTCATAGCAAGAAGTGGTCGTCCAGGGCCTGTTCATATTGATATTCCAAAGGATATTACAGCTATTAAAGGCGAATTTAAATATCCTAGTGAAGTAAATATGAAAACATATAAGCCAACTTATAAAGGCAATCCAAGACAAATTAAACGCCTAGCAAGTGCTTTAATGGAAGCTAAAAAACCACTTTTATATATAGGTGGTGGTTGTATTAGTTCAAATTCTAGCGAGGCTATCCGTAAATTTGTGGAAAAAACTAAAGTTCCTGCGGTTTGCACTTTAATGGGTTTAGGGGTATTAGAACACGATAATCCGTATAATCTAAGAATGGCAGGAATGCACGGAAGTTATAGAGCTAATATGGCTATGAGCGAATGTGATTTATTAATTTCATTAGGTGCTAGATTTGATGATAGAATTACAGGTAAAACTAGCGAGTTTGCAAAATTAGCAAAAATTGCTCATATTGATATTGACCCAACTTCAATTTCTAAAATCATTAAAGCTGATTTTCCTATAGTTGGAGATGTTGGTAGTGTTATTAGCGATCTTTTAGATGAGGTAAAAGAATTTGAATTTGATTTATCAACTTGGCATAGTGTTTTAGATAGACACGAGAGTTTATATCCATCATTTAGTTATGAAGATAGCGATGAAATCTTAAAACCACAATGGGTAATTAATGAATGTGCGAAAATTACTCCTAATGCAAATATTATTACCGATGTAGGGCAACACCAAATGTGGGTAGCACAATTTTTTAAATTCAATGAGCCAAGAAGACTTAGCACAAGTGGTGGTTTAGGAACTATGGGATATTCAATTCCTGCTGCTTTAGGAGTTGCATTTGCAAAAAATAATGAAGTAGTTCTTAATTTTGCTGGTGATGGTTCGTTTTTGATGAATATTCAAGAATTAATGACATTAACTGCAGAGCGTAAAAAAGTAATTAATATTATTTTAAATAATGCTTATTTAGGAATGGTTCGTCAATGGCAAACTAGATTTTATAATGAAAGATATTCAGAAACTAATCTTGAAGATGTGCAACCTGATTATGAAATGTTAGCAAGAAGTTTTGGCTGTGATAGCTTTAGAGTAAAAAGTAAAGATGAATTTATTAAAGCATATCACGAATGTTTAAAAAGCCCTAGAACTTGCGTGATTGATGTTGTTATTTCAAGATTTGAAGATGTTTTACCAATGGTTCCAGCAGGTGCTGCAATTTATAATATGATATTACCACAAAAATTAATCACAAAGGATAGCAAATGAGAAGGGCGTTAAGCGTTATTGTAGAAAACCAACACGGGGTTTTAAGTAGAGTAGTAGGGTTATTTTCTGGTCGTGGTTATAATATAGATAGCTTAACTGTTGCTCCTATTGCAGGGACAGAGTTTTCAAGAATTAATATAATTACAAGTGGAGATGAAGCTGTGTTTGAGCAAATTACTAAACAACTTCACAAATTAATTTCTACTTATAAAGTTTTTGAAGATTGCGAATTTGTTGAGCGTGAATGTGTTTTGGTAAAAATCAATATAGACCAAAATCTAGCTGGTCTTGATAGTTTATTAAAAGGCTATAATGGAACAATAGCTCACTCAAATGATGAATATATGACAATTTGCGTAAATGATACTAGCGATAGAGTGGATAATTTTTTAAAGACGATTAAAAAATACAATCCTAAAGATTGTGCTAGAAGCGGCGTTGTTTTAATGGAAAATTAATATGAAGAGTTTAAAAGAATTATGTGAAAATATAGGAATTAAAATAGAATTTGAAATGCAAATTTCAAATCTAAATTCCTTAGAAGATGCAAATGAAAATGAGCTTAGTTTTTGTATAAAAGAATGTGATGCTTTAAAAACTACTAAAGCAGGTGCAGTATTAATTAGTGAAAAATTAGCAAATCTTTTACCAACAAATGTAAAAGCAGTTATTTGTGAAGACCCAAAATATATTTTTGCATTGTTTAGTAAGGTATTTTCTAAGGATTTAATTAGAGTTGGTAAAGACGCAATTATAGGCGAAAATACAACAATAATGCCAAATGTTTATATAGGTAAAGATGTTAGCATAGGAAGTAATTGCACTATTTTAGCAGGTGCTTATATTGGCGATGGAGTTTGTATTAAAGATAATGTAATAATATACCCAAATGTTACAATTTACAATGATAGTGTAATAGGAAATCATTGTATAATTCACGCTGGAAGTGTTATTGGAAGCGATGGTTTTGGTTATGCAAGTAATAGCAAAGGACATTTTAAAATCTATCATAATGGTTATGTAGAATTACAAGATTTTGTTGAGATTGGTTCGTGCGTTTGTATTGATAGAGCAGTATTTTCAAAAACACTTATAAAAACAGGCACTAAAATTGATAATTTAGTTCAAATAGGACATAATTGTGTTTTAGGTCAAGGTTGCTTAGTAGTATCTCAAACAGGACTTGCGGGTTCAAGTGAGCTTGGAAATGCTGTTGTAATGGGTGGTCAGAGTGCAACGAGTGGGCATTTAAAAATTGGCGATGGTGCTATTATTGCTGCTAGGGGCGGAGTTAGTAAAGATTTAGCTGGTGGCAAGGTTTATGGTGGATTTCCTATAATGGAGCAAAGTGAGTGGCTAAAAATGCAAGCAAAATTAAAAAGGATTAATAAATGAAAGCTGAACTAATTAGTTCAATTTTACTCAAAGGCACTCAAAGTGGCAAAATATCATTAGCTAATATTAAAAACCCTTATGGAGATGGTAGCAATGATGTTTTAAGCATAGCAGTGTGTTTAAAAGAAAATATTCCAGAATGGAAAGTTCATATTCCTTATGAAAATTTAGATGAATTAATAATAGCTTTACAATCAATTAGTGGCAAAAGGCAATAAAATTGATTAAAACCCATTTAAGAATTTTTGAAATAGTGCTAATACTTATGATGTTTAGCATAGTTTTTGTTTTTTCTATGGGTTTTTTTAACTATGGGGGACAAAAATCTCCTTATGGTTTTTTATTTTCTCAAACCCTTTTTGCAATTGTTGGAGTGCTTATTATTTTTACCTTTCAATTAATTAGCGAAAAGGCTTGTTATAGAATTTTATATGTTATTTTAGGTTGCAGTGTTTTAGCTTGTTTTGTCTTACCATTTTTACCTGCTTCGTTAGTTGTTGAAACTAAAGGAGCTAGAAGATGGATTAGGCTTTTTGGTTTTTCCATTGCACCATTAGAATTTGTAAAAATTTCTTTTATAGCTTTTTTGGCTTTTACATATTCAAGAAAGATTGATGAAAATAAAAGAAAATTTTTACAAGATTTGCGATTATTAGCTCCAACTATAGCTATATATTGTTTTATTTTTGGCTATGCTTATATTACTCAAAATGACTTAGGACAATGTGTTGTAACTGCTGTTACATTGTTTATTATGGCATTAGCTGCTGGGGTTAGATTTAGAAATATTTTATATTTATTTTTAGCTGCAATTGCTGCTGGAATTTCATTAATAGCTTATAATCCTAGAAGACTTGAAAGAGGGCTTGAGTGGTGGGGTAGTATTCAAGATTTTGTTTTACCAATTTTCCCTGAAAGCATTCAAGAAAGTCTTAAAATAGCCCATTCAAGTGAGCCTTATCAAATATCACATAGTTTAAATGCTATTACAAATGGAGATTTATTAGGGCAAGGATTTGGATTAGGGGTTTTTAAATTAGGATTTTTAAGTGAGGTTCATACTGACTTTATTTTATCAGGCATTGCCGAAGAAATAGGATTTTTAGGATTTTTGTTTGTTTCTTTATTGTTTGGTTTTTTAATAGCTTCGGTATTAAAACTATCAACTTATATGAAAAATAAGCAAAATTATTTGTTTTGTATAGGCTATGGTGTTTGTATTATGGCTACTTTTTTAATGAATATTGGTGGAATTATTTCTTTAATTCCTTTAAAAGGAATTGCAGTGCCATTTTTAAGCTATGGGGGTAGCTCTATGTTGGCTAATTCTATAGCTATTGGAATATTATTAAGTATTTTTAAAAATACAGGAGAAAATATTAATTTGGAAAATAAAGAATGATAGCAATTACTGGTGGTGGAACAGGCGGGCATTTAGCAGTAGCTAAAGCTGTGTCAAAAGAATTAGATGAGTTTGTTTATATAGGTAGCACTAAAGGACAAGATAGTTTATGGTTTGAAGGTAGCAATTGCTATTTTTTAAAAAGTAGTGGTTTCGTAAATCAAGGAATTTTAGGCAAGATTAAAGTTTTATTTTCTTTAATAGCTTTAGTATTTGAATGCCTTAAAATATTTAAAAAGCATAAAATTACTTGTGTTTTAAGCGTTGGTGGATATTCAAGTGTGCCTGCTAGTATAGCTGCAATTATTAGTTTTAAAGCACTAATAATTCACGAACAAAACTCAAAAATGGGTCTTGCAAATCGCCTTACAAAACCATTTGCTAAAAGGTTTTTTTCAGCTTATGAAAAAGAGTTTTGCCCTTACCCTGTGCAAGAAAAATTTGCACTCAATAAAAGAAAAAGAACCGAAATTAAAACAATTTTAATAATAGGTGGCTCTCAAGGAGCTAGATTTTTGAATGATTTTGCATTAGAGCTTTATCCTGAATTATTAAAATTAAATATTAAATTAATTCATCAATGTGGTGCTAAAGAGTATGATAAATACGAAAAAGCGTATGAGAAATACGAAATTAAACCAACACTAATAGGTTTTTCAAAAGAGATTGATAAATATATGCAAGAAGCTGATTTTGCTATTAGTAGAGCAGGTGCTAGTGCTAGTTTTGAGCTAATAAATATAGCTTTGCCAACACTTTTTGTGCCGTATAAATATGCTTATAAAAATCATCAATATTTTAATGCCTTGCATTTAGTAGAAAACAAACTAGCATTTATTTGTGAAGAAAAGAATTTAAATAAAGAATTTGTATTGAATTTGCTTAAAACAAATGCCTTAGAATATGCTAATAATTTATATGAATATGAAAATGTAAATGGTGCTAAATTCTTAGCAAATGTTTTAAAGGAATATTGATTTGAGCTTTTTTTCTGTTGAGTTTTTAATATTAATATTTATATTTTTCATTGTATTTAATTTGCTAGGCAAAAATAAGCAAAATGCTTTATTGTTAGGGTTTAATATACTAATACTATATTTATTTAATCCTTATTGCTTATTAGTAGTGCTTGTTTTTAGCTTTTTTATTCATTTTTTTGCTTTGAGCGTTTATGTTAGAAATACTAAAAATATCTTTTATACTGCTATATTTTTTATAGTGTTAAATCTATGTATATTCAAATATTATTCAAGCATTAAAGATAGTGTTGATTATGTTCTAAGCTATTTTGATATTATGATTGCTGATATAATTTTTCCTTTAGGGCTTAGTTTTTATACTTTTAATGCAATTACTTATATTGTTTGGGTTTATAAAGAAAAACAAGAGCCAGTTGATTATTTAACGCTTTTTACTTATCTTAGTTTTTTTGCTACTTTTGTTAGTGGTCCTATATTTAGATATGTTGATTTTATTAAGCAATTTAATACTTTAAAACGCTTTAAACACAAGGATTTAATACTAGCTAATTTATTGTTTGCTTTAGTAAAAGTATTTTTGATTTTACCTATTGTGGATAAGTATTTTTACGCATTTTTAAATGATTTAAATAATTTAAGTTTTTTAGGTTTATTAAATTGTTTTTACTTGTATTCAATCAAATTATATTTAGATTTTAGTGCTTATATTAATTTAGTTTCCGCATTTGCTTTAATGATTGGCTTTAAATTGCCTAAGAATTTTAATAATCCATTTAAAGCTAGAAACATTCAAGATTTTTGGAAAAGATGGCATATTAGTTTATCAAGTTTTATTCGTGATTATATTTATATTCCACTTGGTGGAAATAGGGTAAATAGAACAAGTTTTAATATTATTATTGCCTTTGTCATTTCGGGTATTTGGCACGGAAATTCGTATAATTTTGCTTTATGGGGTTTAGCTCACGCTTTAGGGCTGATTTTTATTTCTTTATTTTCTTATAGGTTTAATAAATTTGTAGCTTCATTTATAACTTTTACTTATATTAGTATTGTTTGGAGCTTTTTTTATTTTGTGAGTTTTGATGAGGTTAGAGAATATTTTTCATTTTTCTTGAAATTTAATTTCATTGATAAAAGAGAAATTTATATATTTTTAGTAGTATTTGTTTTATTTATAATTAATTTTTATTCTAAAAACCACTTAGCATTGGTTGTAAATATTTTAAGACATTTAAATATTTTTATAAAAATTATTGTAATTAATCTAGTTTTATTAATTGTGTTTATTTATATGCCAAGTGGAATTCCTAACTTTATATATGCAGGGTTTTAATGAGAGAATTTGTTTTAATAATTATTAGTTCAAGCATTATTTTTATTAGCTTATTTAACGACTCTTTAAAAGAATATTATGAAGTAAATTATCATAAAAATATAGATTTTGATTTTGCATTTTTTAAAAAAAGCAATGAATTTAAAGAATACCTAGAATACAATGTGTTTTTTACAAAGGTAAAAGAAATAAAACCACAAATAAGCAATGAAAACAATAATAAAATAAAGGTATTTCATAAATGCTATCTTGATACTTTATATATGATTAAGCTAATTGCTAAACAAGAAATTCACAATAATCAAAAATTAGTTTTAAGTAAAAATAATGGAGTAATTTTATTAGGCGATAGTTTAATGCAAGGTGTTGGGCTAAGTATATGCAATTCTTTAAAAAAACAAAATATTAAATGTGAGAATTTAGCAAAGCAAAGCACAGGATTACTTAGAAAAAAATACTATGATTATGCAAAGGTTTTAAAATCTTCTTTACAAGAAAGTGCAATTAAAAATGTAGTAATTTTAGTAGGTGTAAATGATTTATGGAATGCTAATGAAAACAACAAGGTATTAAAATTTGGCGATAGTGAATGGAAGAGTTTTTATACAAAAAGAATTGATGAACTTGTAAAAATTACAAGAGATTATAACGCTAATATTTTTTGGTATGAATTACCTGTAGTTAAAAACGATGAGCAAAATGAAAAAATAAAAATATTAAATGAAGTATTTTATGAATTGGCTAAAAAAAATAATTATCAATTTATAAAATTAGATTCTGTATTAACCGAGCATTTTGATTTTTATATCAAGATAGATGGCAAAAGCAAAAGGATTAGGTCAAATGATGGCATACACTTTACTCCACTTGGGTATGAGTTGATTTCACAAGATTTTTTTAAAACAGTTGAAATACAATGAGAATTATTATTTATCTTAGTATAGTTATATTTTTTTCATCTTGTAGTTATGTGGATAGTTTATTTATAAAAGAGATAAAAACAGATAAGATTTATAAATCCCCTAAAATATCTCAAAAAAGCCAAAATGAAATTCTTGTAAGCAAAGAAGCAAAAGTTAAAACAAATTTAGTTAATTTTCAGCCTGATAAACCAAAAGAAATCCAAGTAAAACCTAAAAGCAATCTTTTAATTCCTTATAAAAAAATAGCATTTATAGGAGATTCTCATTTAGCAAGTGATTATATTCCCGAATATTTTAGAAAGGCTTTAAATATTCACTCTTTAGGATTTGTTCCTGCGATTTTACCTAAATGGCACAATCAGTATTTAGCAGATTATAATAATTTAGGATTTAATGTAGAGTATTTGATAAATACAAAAACTAATTTAAGTTTTGGTGGAATTAATGCAAATTGCAATGCAAAATGTGAAATTAATATAAATCTTAAATTCAAGGCTAATAATGTTGAGTATTTAGAATTTAAATCAGGAATTTGGAATATAAAAAATTATCAAAAAAATACAAATCAGATTAATTTTTCTACAACGGCAAATAAAATCGGTGGTTTTATTACTAATAATTCTAGTTATATTGATAATTTAGGTATTAATGGAGCTAGTATTTTTAATTATTCAAGAATAGATTATAACTTAGCTAAAAGTGTTGCTAAGAAACTAGATTATGATTTAATAATATTTTCTTTTGGCACAAATGAGAGTGTGTCAAATAAGATTAATCAAGAGAATTTCATTAATAACTATTTAAATATTATAGAACTTTTCAAAACAAAAAAATCAAAAATAATATTATTAATCCCGCCAGAACCAACATTATTTGTGAATAAAAACTATGTTAAAGGAGAGAATAATGCTTTAGTAAAAACTTTAATCAAACAAGTGGCAAAGACAAGTGGTGTTTATATTTTTGATATAGATAATTTAATGCAAAAAGAAGGGGGAAAAATTGCTTGGATAAATGATAAAAAATCATTAAAAAATACACATCTTACTAAGTCGGGCTATGAGTATGTAGCATTTAGGTTATTAGAGTTTTTAAAGATTACAAAGGAATAAAATGAAAGATGAATTAATATATAAATTAGAAGATAGGCCTCCGTTTGTGCGTGCTGTTTTAGCTGCACTTGTTCATTTATTAGCTATGTTTGTAGCAGTAATAACTCCTTCATTATTAATAGGAAAAGAATTAGGACTTAGCCCTGAAAATGCTACTAGGATTATTTCTATGTCATTATTTGCTAGTGGGGTAGCTGGATTTATTCAAATGATGACTTTAAAGGTCGGAAAATTTCAAATTGGTTCAGGTTTATTAAGTGTTCAAGGAACAAGCTTTAATTTCGTTTCAGCAATCATTACAGGTGGCTTAGTATTAAGAAATCAAAACCTAAGTGATGCAGAGATTTTAGCAGCAATTTTTGGAACTCTTATGTTATGTAGTATCACTGAAATGCTAGTATCAATTAGTTTAAAATATGTGAAAAGAATTATTTCAAATCTAGTTTGTGGAATTGTTGTAATGATAATAGGTCTTACTTTAATTAGTGCAGGACTTATTAGTGCAGGCGGTGGATTTGCTAGTATGAGCAAGGATATTCCTGCGAATTTACAATTTGCAAGTTTAGAAAACTTAGCTTTAAGTGGGGTAGTATTATTATCAATTGTAGTATTTAACTCTTTTAAAAAGCCTATTTTTAGAGTTGGAGCTTTATTTTTCTCAATTATTATTGGTTTAATACTTGCTACATTTTTAGGTAGATTTGATTTAAGTAATGTGCATTCAGCTAATTTATTTATAGTTCCTGAACCATTGTTTTATGGTCTTAGCATAGAAACTAGCCTAATTTTGCCATTTGCGATAATATTTTTAGTTACTTCACTAGAAACCATTGGCGATATTAGTGCTACAAGTGAGCTAAGTCATCAGCCAATGAAAGGCGAAATATACGAAAGAAGATTAAGGGGTGGGGTATTTGCTAATGGGTTTAACTCTTTAGTATCAGCATTTTTTAATACTTTTCCAAATTCTTGTTTTGGTCAAAACAACGCAGTAATCGCACTAAGCGGGGTTGCAAGTCGTTATGTTGGATATATTGTTTGTATTATGCTTATGATTTGCGGGATTTTTCCTATTGTTGCGGAGTTTGCTTTAAGAATACCTGAACCTGTAATTGGTGGTGCTATTTTAGTAATGTTTGGAACAATTGCTGCAACTGGAATTAAAATAATTTCAAGAGAAGAATTAAATAAGCGTTCTGTTATGATACTTTCAATTTCACTTGCTCTAGGTTTAGGAGTAAGCACTCAACCACTTATTTTAGAGCATTTACCTGATGTGTTTAAAAATCTATTTGGCTCAGCAGTTGCAACTGCAGGATTTAGTGCTATATTGCTTGAGATTTTATTACCTAAGGATAATAAATGAGAAAACTATTAATATTATTAATTCCTAGCTTTATTTTTGCTAGGATTTTAATTCAAGGTGCAATGCCTATTGAGATTGATACTTTAGTAAATGCTATGAGCGATAAAAAGGTAGTTAAAATAGGTAGTTATATATTTTATGAAGGCAAAATTAAAGGAAAAGATATTGTAGTATCAAGGACTTTAATAGGTCTTGTAAATGCTTCAGCAGCCACAACTTTAGGCATAACTTATTTTAAGCCTGATATTATTATAAATCAAGGCACAGCAGGTGCTATTGTAGAAGGTCTTAAATTAGGAGATATAGTTGTAGGAGATAGAATTTATAATGCAAATTCTTACAAAACTCCTAAGAGTTTATATACTATCAACCCTTTAGCAAAAGAGCCAATGATAGCTCCACTAACTTTGCTAGATACAAATAATGAAGATTTAAAAAATGAGTATTTTACAAGTGATGAAACTTTAGTAAATAAATTCATAAGCCTAGCTCCTAAAGGAGTTTTAAAGGTAAATATAGCTAGTGCTGATGCGTTTAATAAAGAAATCTTAATGCTTCATCTTTGGAATAAAACCTATAATGCAAGCGTTGAAGAGATGGAAAGTGTAGCTGCTGCTCAAGTTGCTAAAGCTTTTAATGTGCCGTTTTTAGCTATTAGAATTGTATCTGATAATTTGATTGAAGATATTGATTATACTCCTAGTATTGCTATTAAATTACAAGAATTATTAATAAAGATTATTGATAAGTTTTGATATTTAATTTTTATCCTAGCAAAAACTAGGATAAAAATCTTTTTATATTTTAAAATATTTTATATGTTGTGTTAAGGTATTTGCAATTTCTTTTAAGCTATTTGCTGCGTGTGTGTTTTCTTGCATAGATTTATTGGTATTTTCAGAGCTTTTTGTGATACTTATCATATCGTTATTTAGGCTTTGAAGTTTTTCTACTTGTGCGTTAGCAGCGTTACTTACTTCATTAGCTTTTAATAATGAATCATTTGCTTGATGGCTGATTTGCTCTAAAATCAAATTAGCTTCATTAGCTAGTCTCATTCCGCTTTCTACTTGTGGAACTGCTGTTTGAATAGCATCAACCGTTGCTTGAGTTTCGCTTTGTATTATTGAAATCATATTTGATATTTCATTTGTTGCTGTGTCAGTTTTTTCTGCTAATTTTCTAATCTCATCAGCTACAACTGCAAATCCACGCCCATGCTCTCCTGCACGAGCTGCTTCAATTGCAGCATTTAATGCAAGAAGATTTGTTTGCTCTGTGATTTCTTTAATCAATTCTGCACTATTGCTAATTTCGGTTGAGTGTTTATCTAGCATTTTGATTTGCTCTGAAGAATAATGCACGGTTTCTGTGATTTTTTCTATTTCTTTAATTGTAGTTCTCATAGAATTAATTCCATTATTTGATAATTCAACCGTTTTTTGAGAATTTTCTTTAGTTTGATTTGCTATATTTAATACATCTTGCATAGCTATTCTAGCATTGTTTATATTTTCTAAAGATTCTCTTGATTTGTTTTGTTGTTCGTTTGATAATTTACTAGCATTATTTGAAGCATTTGTTACTTCTTTTGCACTATTTTCTAATTCTTTTGAAGAATGAATTACTTCTCCTACAATATCTTTTAATTTATTTTCCATTTCTTTTAAAGCATATAGCATACTATCTTTATACTTAGTATCAATTTTAGTATCTAAATTCCCGTGTGATATGCTAATTACTGCTTTAACTGCGTCTTTTACTTCTCCACCAAGTGAGCTAATAATCAATCTTGTTATATAAAGTGCTAAGAAAATCGCTACTAAAAATGCAACTATGCTAATTGCTATACTACTACTTAAAAAGCTGCTAATTGTCCCTCTTGCTTGTTTTGTTAATGCTTGATTTTTTGCTTCTTGATAATCAATAAATTCATTAATAACATTTAGCCAAGTAACAAAACTATCTCTTGCTTGAGATAATAATATTTCGTGAGCTTTGTTTGTATCATTATTGTTTTTATATTGAATTATTTCTTTTATTAAAGGAAGAGTTTTTGCTTCTACGCCTTTAATTTTTTCTAAAATCAATCTATCTTTATCATCTACCAAATTAGCATTTGCAAATATTTTTGCCATATTATTAGCTGCTATATTGTAATTGTTTTCTAATTTATCAATTAAAGATATAGCATTATTTATCTCGTTTTTATCACTTAATAAAACAACATCTCTAATAGCTATTGCTCTATCATGCACACTACCTCTAAAATCAACTGCATACCTTTGTTTTACAGCATTTACATCGCTAATTTCGTTTAAATCATTATTTACGCTATTAATTTTAATATATCCGCTAAAAAATATGATTAAAATAAATGCAAGAATACTAGCAAAACCAATGAATAATTGAGCTTTTAAAGAAAGATTTTTCCCTAACATTTTATTTCCTTTTAAATTAAATTTATTTTATTATAATAAAAATTATTAATTAGCAAAATAAAAATTAGAAAAATTATAATGATAATTTAATATATGAATTAATTAAGTTTAATTTAAGCATATAAACTAGGAATTTTAGTTGAAATTCAATCTTATGATGATTTTATATTTTAAAATTAAAAGAATTTAAATTAGGAATTAATTGCATAAGCCTTTTAATTAATAGCTTTTGTGTTTTAAGGTGCTTAAATCTATTTTTTTAAAGGTTTTTTGATAATTTCAATTTTAGTTTAATAATTTTAATTAATTTAGCAAGATAGCTTATGGATTAGGTTTTTGTTTTATACCAAAATTGACCTAATCCCATTGTAAGTCCTTTTTAATTTTCTGTTTTTATAAGTTTTTTCAATTATAGCATCAATTATAGTGAATGCTATAATTGATGCTAGTATATATGATAGTATTGTAATAAGTGTGTCTATTACTGTATTAGCTAGTTTAGTGTCAATAATATTATCTGAATTCAACAGTGTTTTCAATAAGCCTCCATTGCTTTTTGTCTATCTAAGGCTTCTTTATATTGTTTTACATAATAAGCTTCTGTTGAATCAATCTTTAATTTTATATTTTTAAGTAACCCTTTATAGTCATTGTAAGCTCTTTTGTTATTTTCATGGTTTTCGTCGTATTTCTCTATACGTTTTTCTACTTCTTGTATAAAAGGTGTCCATTCATCAGCATATTTTTGAAAAATATTTTTTATTTTTATATATTCTGCATCCGATTTACCATTTGCCGCTATTGTAACCAAGGGCATCTCCATAAGATATTTACGAGATAATTTTATGGTTAAATCCGAAAAAGTATCGTTTAGTTGTAAATAATTCATCTTTGAATAATCTACTTGTTTTACCTTTTTAGTAGTGTTGTTAGCTGTTGTATCAGCACTTAGTGTTGGAGTTGCTAACGCAATCATTGCCATTGTTGTTAAACTTAATAATTTTTTCATTGTTTTTCCTTTCAAAATAGTTTTTTTAATTTTTAGATTTTTTATATTTTTTAGTTTTAAAATAAATTAGTTAGATAGCATCGTAATTTTTATCCATATTAACTCCTTTAATGAAATAAAATTTATTGTAATACCCCCCCCCATTAATAAAAGTTAATAAGATTAATTAGATAGTTTAAAAATAAGTTTTTTTATGTGAATTAAATATTAAATGTCGTTATAAGGCAAAATATTATATTTTGTGCTTAATCAAAATAATTACTAGTTTGGAATTTAAATTAAAAAAATTATTTAATATAGTATGGATTTTCCTAATTTATAGCTAAATTAGGAAAATTTATTAATTAGATAGTATCTCCGTTAAAGATTGAGTTTTTAACCACTACATAATCAACTTTTCTAATATCACGAAGTTCTTTTCCACCTGCATAAGAAATTGAGCTTTGCAAATCTTCTCTCATTTCATTTAAGGTATCAAAAATATTTCCCCTAAATGGAACATACATTTTTTTACCTTCTACATTTTTACGCTCACCTTTTTGAAATTCACTTGCTGAGCCATAATATTCTTTCATTTTTTTGCCATCAATTTCTATGGTTTTTCCAGGACTTTGCTCGTGTCCGCTAAATAATGAGCCTATCATTACAAAAGTAGCTCCAAAACGAATTGATTTTGCTATATCTCCGTGATTTCTAATACCACCATCAGCAATTATTGGCTTTTTAGCACTTTTAGCACACCAGCGAAGTGCTGCAAGCTGCCAACCGCCAGTCCCAAAACCGGTTTTAAGCTTAGTAATACACACCTTACCAGGTCCAATACCAACCTTAGTTGCATCAGCTCCAGCATTTTCTAAATCCCTAACAGCTTCAGGAGTTCCGACATTTCCTGCTATTACAAAGCTAGTTTTTAATGTGCTTTTAATGTATTTAATCATCTTAATTACATTGTCGCTATGTCCGTGAGCAATATCAATTGTAATATATTCAGGATATAGTTCATTTGCTTTTAATTCATCAATAAATTCGTATTCTTTTTGAGTAATGCCAACAGAAATTGACGCAAAAAGCCCTAATTCTTGCATTTTTTTTACAAAGTCTAATCTTTTTTCAGGCTCAAATCTATGCATAATGTAAAAATAATCACTTCTAGCAAATGAAATCGCTAATTCTTCATCAATGATTGTTTGCATATTTGCAGGAACTACAGGTAGTTTAAAAGTTCTATTACCAAGCCTTACGCTAGTATCGCATTCGCTTCTTGAATTGATTATACATTTTGCAGGGATTAATTGCACGTCTTCATAATCAAATACTAATAAATTATTTAACATCTCATCTCCTTAAATTAAAGAACTGATTTTATCTTATAAACAATTAATAAAAACTTGATTTTAAAAGTAAAAATACTTTACGGAATTTAAATCCGGATTTTCACCGGAATTATTTTTTAGCTATCGCTTCTATTTCTATTCTTGATGCTTTTGGTAATGCTGCTACTGCAAATGCACTTCTAGCAGGGAAAGGCTCTTTAAAAAACTCAGCATAAGCTTCATTAACTGCTGCAAAATCATTTATATCAGCTAATAAAACCATTGTTTTTATAACATTATTCATATCTAAACCTTGCTCGTTTAAGATAGCTTTTATATTTCTTAAACTTTGTCTTGTAAGCTCTTTAATATCGCCTTTTACAAACTCTCCTGTACTAGGGTCAATTGGTAGCTGACCACTAACAAATACTAAATCATCTGATTTACCACACACACTATAAGGTCCAATAGCCTTTGGATAATTCATTTTTTCTCCTTTTTTGAAAAATTTTGCAAAAATATTAGCAAAAAAATATTAATTGATAAAAAATAATAAAAAATATTTATAATTAAGGATTTTTTAATAATTTTTTTGCAAAAATTAGCATTAATAATAATTTTTTATTAATTTAATTAAATTTAAAGGAGAATTTATGGAAAATAATTCTAAAAATACCAACTATGCTACAAAAAGCATAAGGTGGTTTACTTTTATTGTTCTTGTTTTTGGTGGGGGAACGGTGTTTAAATTATCATCTTTAAAAGATGCTTTTTATGTTCCTATGCAAGAATTTATGCATCTTAGTAATACTCAAATAGGTGTTGCTTTATCGGTTTATGGAATTGTTCAAACAGTAGGTAATTTTGCTTCTATTTATATATCAGATAGATTTTCTAAAAGAATACTCATACCAATTTCATTGGTTTCTATTGGTATAATTGGCGTTTATATTTCAACATTTCCTAGTTATTATGGTATATTGGCTGCTTGGGGATTGCTTGCCTTTTTTGGTGAAGTTGTTTATTGGCCTGTTTTATTAAAAGCTATAAGATTGCTTGGTGATTCAAGTCAACAAGGAAGATTGTTTGGATTTTTAGAAGCAGGTCGTGGTGTTGTAGATACTATAATAGCTTTTTCAGCTTTAGGTATTTTTGCTTTATTAGGAAGTGGGGCAGCTGGTCTTAAAGGTGGTATTTTATTTTATAGTGCTTCTGTTGCTATCGCTGGAATTGCAAGTTATTTTCTATTAGAAGATGATAAAGTTCAAGAAGTAGATGAAAATGGAAATAAAATTAGCAGAAACAAAGCTGCTTGGAATGGTGTAATAAAAGCTGTAAAAACACCTGAAATATGGGTTGTATCTTTAACAATTTTTACAATTTACTCAATTTATTGTGGATTAACTTATTTTATACCTTTCTTAAAAGATATTTATGCAATGCCTGTTGCGTTAGTAGGTGCTTATGGAATTATAAATCAATATACACTTAAAATGGTCGGAGGGCCTATTGGTGGATATTTGGCAGATAAAAAATGTAAAAGTGCAACAAAATATTTAAGATATGCTTTAATTGCTGCAGCTTTAGCTATGGTTATTTTTATATTATTACCACATGATAATATGAATGTTTATTTTGGTATGACATTAACACTTGGGTTTGGTGCTATTGTTTTTACAATGAGAGCTACATTTTTTGCTCCTGTTGATGAAATTAGAATTCCAAGAGAAATAAGTGGTGCTGCTATGAGTATAGCTTGTATTTTTGGTTATTCTCCACAACTATTTTGTTTTGCATTATATGGATACATTATTGATACAAACCCTGGTATAACAGGTTATAAAATTGTATTTTCTATAATGGTTGGTTTTGCACTAGCTGGAATTTTAGTTACTACTTTGCTTCTTAAAATGATAAAAAGAAAAAAAGAAGCTTTAGGAGAATAATATGAAAATAGGTTTAGAAACTGAAAGTATGCATTTATGGTTTCAAAATAATAAAATGGATATTTTTAGCTATATAGATTTTGCTAAAGATTTAGGTTTTGATGGGGTTATTATTAATATTATTAAAGATTATGGACTTGATGAAAATTGGGGAACGTTAGGTAGTAACAACTTAGAGCATTTAAAGAAAATATCTAAAAAGCTAAAAAACTATAATATGTATTGTGAAATTGATACTAAAGGTTTTGAATATAATAAAATGAAAGAAGTTTGCGAAGTGGCCTCTATTTTAGAGGCTAGCATAATAAGAAGTTATGTTCCTATTACTAAAAAAGTTCTAAATATTACAAAGGGTAGTGAGGGTGCATATGATGATTCTAAAATAACTGCAGATTTTAATATTGATGAATTTTATAAATTTTCTGAAGATATAAAAATGTTAATTCCATTATTAAATGAATATGGAGTTAATTTAGCTATTGAAAATCACGAATATCAAACATCTTTTGAAATGATTGAATTATTAAAAAAGGTAAACAACGATAAGGTAAAATTATTGTTTGATTTCGGAAATTCTATGATGGCGTATGAAGAACCACTTCAAGCTTGTAAGAATATGGCACCATATACAATAACCACTCATTGTAAAGATCATATAATATTTCAAGAAAATAATGAATATTATGTATCAGGAACACCATTAGGTGAAGGAAATATTGATATAAAATCTTGTATAAATGTTTTAAAGTCATATGGTTTAAAACATATAAATATAGAATCTTGTTATCCTTATTGTTCTACTTTTAAAAGGAAAGTAGGAACAGGTGGTGTTAATAATTTGGGAGAAGGTGCTTTTAAAATAGAGCAGCCATTATTTCCTGAACTACAAGCAATGCAATATTATTACCCACAAGAGGTAAGTTTGAGTGCTTTAGATAAATTATTAAAATTACAAAAACAAGGTGTAGAGAATAGTCTTAAATATCTTAAAACAATTTTATAATTGTTTTGTTGTTCTAGTTGCTATATTAAGCAACTAGAATTTTAAATCTTCATTATATAAAAATAATAAAATTTTATTATTATTTTTTCTAAAATTAATAAAAATTTGTTACTTTTTGTAATATTTTATGAAAAAGTAAGAAAAATTAAGAAAATTTATTAAAAAAAATCAAAAAAATTATTATTTTAAGAAAATTTTAAAGATGGGGGGGGGTATAATCAAATGATGATTTTTAAATAAAGGAGAAAAGATGAGCAATTTTGCTTTAATTTCGGTCTTAATAGCTTCTATTGCCTTAGTTGTGTTTTGTATTACAAAACTTAAAATCCACGCTTTTTTATCATTAAGCTTAGCAAGTATTTTTGTCGCACTTATAACTGGTGTTGATTTAACAAAAATCGGTTCTATTATTGAAAATGGAGTAGGTGGGACGCTAGGATTTTTAGCTGTTATTATTGGTTGTGGAAGTATCTTAGGAAAAATGCTAGAAGTTAGTGGCGGGGCGCAAAAAATAGCCCTATCATTACTAAATCTACTTGGTAAAAAAAGAGCTGATATTGTTATGATGTTGGTTGGATTTATTGCTGGTATTCCTGTATTTGTTGAGGTTGGATTTGTCTTATTAGTGCCTTTAGTTTTAGTTGTAGCTAAAGAAATAGGTGTTAGCAGAATAAAAATAGGCATAGCATTAGCAACTTCACTAATGGCAGTTCATTGTATGGTGCCACCACACCCAGCAGCTACTAGCATAGTAGCTACTTTAGGTGCTGATATAGGTCAAGTAATTTGGATGAGTATAGTTGTGGGTATGATATGTGCTTTTATAGGTGGGGTTTTGTTTTTGAAATTCTTTGATTTTTCAAAAGATAATGAGATGAGTGTTTTTGATAATACAAGTTCTACTTATAACTCTATGCCAAGCACAGCAATTACTTATTTTACAATACTTTTGCCTTTAGTTTTAATGTTGCTTAAGACTTTAGTATTTAAAGATAATGCAGTATTTGCATTCATTGGAAATCCTATTATCGCATTATTAATAAGTGTTTTTGTAGCATATTATACTTTAGGCTTAAAGCAAGGCTATTCTATGCAAAATTTAATGGATTTTAGTGGGGATTCATTTACGCAAATTGCTTCAATTTTATTAATCATAGGAGCAGGTGGAGCTTTTAATGAGATATTAATTGCTTCAGGCATTGGCGAAGCATTAAAGCAGACTTTAGGAAGTTTGAGTTTAAATCCTGTATTTTTAGCTTGGTTAATTGCTATTATTTTACATGCTAGTGTTGGAAGTGCAACGGTTGCTATGATTAGTGCAGCAGGAATTGTTTTACAAATGGATAGTAATGTTAGTAAAGAAGTTTTATGCCTTGCAATAGGAAGTGGTGCTATAGGTTGTACTATAGTAACTGATAGCTTATTTTGGCTAGTAAAAGAAAGCTTAGGAATGAGCGTAAAAGCTATGTTTAAGTATTTTACAAGTGCGACTTTAGTAGCAAGTATAAGTGGTTTAATCTTAAGCTATGTTTTATCAATAATTTTATAAGGAGTAAAAATGTTAATTGAAAATCTAAAAGCAATGAAAGAAACAAGTTGGATTAATACAAATCTAAGCAATGATGTATTAAATGAATTAAACAAAGGTGCTATTAAGCTTGATAGAATTGATGATGCAAGGGCTAGACTTAATCGTTTTGCACCTTTACTTAAGATAATTTTCCCTGCTACAAATATTACTAATGGTATTATAGAAAGCCCATTAGCTTGTGTGAATAATTATAAAAAAGAGTTAGAAAAATTAAGTGGTGCTAGTATTCAAGGCGATGTTTATATAAAACTTGATTCGCATTTACCAATATCAGGCTCTATTAAGGCTCGTGGTGGAATATATGAAGTATTAAAACACGCAGAAGATTTGCTAATAGAAAATAATATGCTAAGTATTCAAGATGATTATTCAAAACTAGCCGATCCAAAATATAAAGAATTTTTAAGTAAATATAAAATAGCAGTTGGCTCAACAGGTAATCTTGGTCTTTCAATAGGAATTATGAGTGCAAAACTTGGCTTTAAAGTAGAAGTTCATATGAGTGATTGTGCTAAAGAATGGAAGAAAAAAATGCTAAGAGAGCACGGATGCAGCGTGATTACTTATGAAGATGATTACGGCGTCGCAGTAGAGCAAGGAAGAAAAAGTTCTGAAAATAATCCGTATTGTTATTTTATAGATGATGAAAACTCGCATAATTTATTTTTAGGATATAGCGTTGCTGCAAAGAGATTAAAAGGACAATTGCAAGCATTAGATATTAATATCAGCAAAGATAGACCGCTTTATGTTTATCTTCCTTGCGGTGTTGGTGGTGGTCCTGGTGGGGTTGCTTATGGGCTTAAGGCTGAATTTGGCGATTGTGTAAAATGCTTTTTTGCTGAGCCAACGCATAGTCCTTGTATGATACTTGGACTTGCTACCGGAAAACATAATGATATAAGTGTAGCTGATATTGGGCTTGATAATATTACGGCTGCTGATGGGCTTGCTGTTGGTCGTGCGAGTGGGCTTGTAGGCAAAGTACTTGAGCGTGTAATTGATGGAAGTTTTACGGTAAGTGATGAGAATATGTATAGATATTTAAGCTTACTTGCATCTAGCGAAGGTATTAAGCTTGAGCCTTCGGCTTTAGCTGGGGTTAAAGGCTTAATGATTTCTAATGAGCTTAAAACTGAACACAAAAACGCAATTCATCTAATATGGGCAACAGGTGGAAGTATGGTGCCAGACGCTGAAATGGCTGAATTTATTAAAACAGGAGATGAATTATTATAAAATAAGCCCTAAAATAGGGCTTATAATTACTTTACGCAACTATAATTTACAAAACATTTACCGAGGGCTTTATGAATCAACAAACAAGAACAGAATATATAAAATTAGTGCATTTTTTAGCACAAGCTTTAGGCAAGGATTATGAAATAGTTTTGCACGATATAAATGATGATGGAATGAGTATTGCAGAAATTGCTAATAATCACATAAGCGGAAGAAGTATTAATTCTCCTATTACAGGATTTGCACTTGAGCTTGTTAATAAAAAGATTTATGAAGAAAGAGATTTTTTAAGCAATTATAAAGCAAGTGCAGGTGGAAAAAATATAAGAGGTAGCACATTTTTTATCAAAGAAGGCAATAAATTAAGTGGAATGCTATGTATAAACTACGATAAAAGTAGAATGGAAAATATAGCAGCACAATTATTAGGTAGTGATATACCTGTAGAAGAAGCTGCTTATGAAGAAGTTTTGAGCCTTGATTTAAATGAGCTAATTCAAGAATTAACAGGGCTTAGCGTAAATGAGCTAAAAAATACTAATCTAAAACCAAAACAAAGACAAATAATAGTAGATAAAATCTATGAAAAAGGTATTTTTAATATAAAAGGCTCAATTACAGAAATAGCTAATCTTTTAAATCTTTCAGAATCAAGCATATATCGTTGTATAAACAAATCTAAACAAAAATTTTAATCAAGCATAAACGCTTGATTAAGTTAAATTCCATTAGTATTTAGTGCTAAAATCTCAATAGTAATTAATATTAAAGGTATTTTTATGAAAGTAATTTTTGGCCCAGTTAATTCAAGAAGATTTAAAAAGTCTTTAGGTATAGATTTAAGCCCTAATGAGAAATGTTGTAATTTTGATTGTTTATATTGTGAACTTGGAAAAGCTAAATTAAAATATGAAAATAAATCAAATTTAAGTGTTGAATATATAATAAATGAGTTAAAAGAAGCTTTGAAAATACATAAAGATTGCGATTATATAAGCATTAGTGCAAATGGCGAACCTACTTTATATCCATATTTAGATGAATTGATTATAAAAATAAATGAAGTTAAAAAGAATGCAAAATCATTAATTTTGAGTAATGCAAGCACAATTTTTGATAAAAATATTCAAAAGGCATTATTAAATCTTGATAGCGTTAAACTAAGCATTGATAGTGTAAATCCTAAGGTATTTCGCAAAATTGATAGAACGAATATAGATATAAATAAAATAGTTCAAGGTATAAAAGAATTTAGTCAAATTTATAAAGGTGAGTTGATTTTAGAATGCTTGGTTTTAGATGGTATTAATGATGATGAAAAGGATTTTATTGCTTTAAATGATATTTTAAAGGATATTAAAGCAACTAGACTTGATTTAGGAACTATTGATAGACCGAGTGATTATAATGTAAAGGCTGCAAGTTTTGAGAAATTAAGTAAATTGGCTAGTTTGATAACTAATATAAAAGTTAATATTATGAGTAGAAATACTAATATAAATAAATATGATGATTTGCTTAAAACTATTAGTTTAAGACCATTAAGCTCACAAGAAATTGATGAAAAAGATATAAAAATGTTAGATGAATTAGTAGATAAAAATATAATAAAATGTGTGAAAATAAATGATATTAATTTTTATAAATTAAACAAATCAAATTCTAATTAATATAAAAGCTATTGTGATTAATTTACTTATTTTAAGTGTATTTATAAACCAAGTGCGAATAAAATAAAAAGGGCTTGATTTTAACATCAAGCTTTGTTATATCAATATTAAAATTATTTAAAAAATATTCATACAAAAGCGAATAGTTAGAATTATTCATATAAATACAAATAATATTCTCATTATCTTCTAATAGTAAAGTATCATAAAATCTTTGATTATTTAAAGTAAAAATTTTATAAATATTTTTAAAAAATACTAAAAGTATAAAATTACAAACACTCATAAAAATATAAAATATACTCAAAAAATTATTTAATTTATATAATTGTTGTTTGCTTTGAATATTAAGGCAGGTTTTATAGATTTTAGCATTTTTAAATATATTGTTTTTTCTTTCTCATTAAGCTCATCTCTTTGCCTACAACTATGATTAATACAATAAATAAAATCCTTATGAAAATATATAATATTAGGTTTTTTAAACTTATAATGTAAATATCGCTCATCAAAATATGCAGCAATAATAAATAAATTAATACTAGAAACCTTCATAGAAAAATTACCAATATACATAAAAACACAAAAGCAAATAAACAAAGCGCTAGAATGAACTAAGCTAGTAATATAAGCGTTTTTATCTTTTAAATAAAATAAAGGCGTAAAATTACTAGAAGTTAAATATTCGCTCAAATTTTCTCCTTATTAATGTTTGCTTCTATCAACTTTAATTGCGATTTTTGTAAAATCACCCCTTATATTATCATCATCTATTAGATTTGTAATGACTGCTTTATATGTTTTATTTTCAGGTATAAAATAAAATCCAAGATATCTTATTGCTACATGAACCTTTTCATTTTTAATATTTATACTTATTCTACCACTTACTCTTGTATTTTCATTTGGTGTAGCGACTTTATCAAATACTAATATCTCATCACCATCTTTAGTAAGCTCATATATTTTAATATCGAGAGCAAGTGGATAATAAGGATTATTTCGTATATCATTTTCTAGTTTTTCATCGTATAAATAAACTGAGTAAAAATTCTTACCTACTTTACCATATTCAAAACGCAAAGGATAAAAAGCATAAAGTCCTAAATGCTCTCCTATATCTTTTCTTTGTGGCTTAAAGATTATTTCAATTTTAGATCCTTTTTTGCTTAAATCAAATAAAGTATATATAGGAGTTTTTGGTATTTTATCTTTATGAACAAATTCAAAAGCATTTAAACTAAAAACTAGCATAAGTAATAAACAAATTTTTTTTAAGCATTTAAACTCCTTTATTTTTTCATATCATAACATTATTTAAGAATATTTCTTGGTTTGCAAGTGTGTTTAAAAGTTAAAATATGATTTTAAATTCTTAGAATTTAAAATGGATAATTAAATATTTTTTATTGTTTAACATTTGCCTTTATTAGGAGTTTTATAAGTTGAATATTTGTAAAATTTTAATACAGATTATTTCAACTCATTTTTTCTCCTTTTTTAGATTTATTTCACAGCCAAAAATTTTAAATTTATTACATCTATCAATAGTTTTTTCTGAATATGGTTGATAAATTACATTAGATACCATATCTAAAATATCAATAAAAGTTATACTATAATAATTGTCATATCTAATATGATTTAAATTATTAAATTTATGATAATTTAAAATATAATCACTACCCTTATACTCTATAATAAAAGTTTCTTTTGCTTCTTCGTAATATTTATTTGATATTTTCATCTTATTAGATTTTTTTAAAAGCTTTAATAAATCCTTATTTTTCATAGGGTGATTGCAAAAATCTTTTTCTATAAACAATATATTTCCAAATTCTCCTGATAAGGCTAAATAATTTTTATCATTTAAAATTACATCACTTATAGTTATACTTTTATGTTTTTCTATGTATTTTTTACCTTTAATTTTACTTATAATATAAAGTTCGCCATTTTTATCAACTTCTATAAAACGATAATTAACATTATCATTGCTATCATTTGAACTATAATCTTTTATATACTTATAAACTTTTCTATCAAGCCCTAAATCCCAGCAGTATTTAAGAGTGTCTTTTACTTCTTGGCTTGCGTAAGGCTTAGCATCTATAATTTTTGGCTTTATTTTTATATCCTTATATCTAAAAAAATCTTGCCAAAAATTATTTAGTTTTGGTAATTTTCTACATTTTTCTGGCTCATCAATAAATTGTCCATGCTCATATCGCATATAGTTATATTTATTGCATTCTATTGAGTTTTCTTGAATTATTTTTATATGTTCTATTAATTCTTTAGGATAGGTTTTTGAGTTTTCAAGACTAGTGCTAAGCTCTTTTATTCTAGCTTTATAAGAATTTATAATGCAATTATTATCATCTTTACAATTACTAATGTTTTTTAAAAATTCATCTTGGTCTTGCTTAATTTCTTTTGTAATATAAGGAAAGCTTTTATAAATACTATCTAGCTCTATTTTTAACTTATTTATTTGATATGAATAAATATTTGTAATTAGTAAAATCATTAATATTTTAAACATAACTCTCCTTTATTTTTCATATCATAGCATTATTTAAGAATATTTCTTGGTTTGCAAGTGTGTTTAAAAGTTAAAATATGATTTTTAAATTCTTAGAATTTAAAATGGATAATTAAATATTTTTAATACTTTTAATGTGTTTTTATGAATATGAGTAATTATAGTGAAATTAAGCTAGGAAAACCTAGCTTAATTTTTTAATGTAGTTCTTTCCAGATTGCGTTTTTCCAAGCATAAGCTAATATTGCTAATAATGCAAAATAAGCCATTATTTTGTATCCTAAATCTTCGCGTTCAGCTTTTTTACTATCTCCAACGCTAGTTAAATAAGCAACAACATCATTTTGAGCTTGTTCGTTAAGTCCAACTCTAGGCATCGCAGTTCCTGGAAGTTGTTTTTGAGTATCGTTTATAAATTTATGTAAATACTCATCTCCTTTAGCACGAATTATTATTGATAAATCAGGTGGCGTTGAACCCATATAATCTTTTAAATCTCCGCCATTTACTTTAGCAATAAAACCATCATATTTAACATCATGACATCTTCCGCAAGCTTCTTCAAAGATAACTTTTTTGTTCTCAAAATTAATTTTTGCAACTTTTTCGCTATCGCTTAATTTACTTGCATTTATTTCATTAGCAATTTTTGCTTTTTTTGCTTCAAGAGCAGCTTTTCCGATACTATTTAAATATCCTACTATATTAGCAACTGATTGAGCATTTTCATCACTTATACTGCCATCATCTTCTAAAAATGCTGTCATCATAGGGTGTGGATTTTCATCATTATATTTTTTGTTATTTTTCATAGCAAGTGCAGGATTAAGAGAAATTGCCATTAAGAATTTACTATCATAAATAGCTCCTGCTGTGCTTAAATCAGGATAAATAATACCTTGAGCGCTAATTCCATCATCAGCAGCTACTAATTCATCAAATTCAACTCTATGACAGCTAGCACAATTAGCTTCAAAATCAGCCTTTCCAGCTTCAACATCAGTTTTTAAACTAGCTATTTTATCAACATTAGCCCAAAGTTTTTTAGTATCTTCTAATTTTTTTGTAGCAAAATCAATATCATCTTTTTTACCACTTTCATTAGCTTTTTTTAATTCAACTTCAGCTTGAGCTATATCGCCTGCTTTAAAATCAAAATTAACTTCGCTAGTATGTTCGTGCATTTGTGAATGAGCGTAAGGCTCAACTCCCCAATAAACAATACCTGTGAATATAACTAATATTGCAAATATTTTTAACTCTTTCATTACTTAGCCTTTCTTTCCATAAGAGTAATTACTGGTAAAACTACTATTAATAATGCTAAAAATGTAACAGAAGCAATAGTTGCTATTGTATTATTAATTCCAACAGGAGGTAATTTACCATAAATAGTAAGAACAATCATATCAATTACTAATAGCCAAAACCATACAAAAAATGCTCCACGCTTATGTGCAGGCGCTACTACATTTGAGCGGTCTAGGAATGGTAATACAAAGAAAATTACTTGAGCTATACCAAAGCAAGCAAGACCAACTTCATAAGAAAATCCTCTTAAGATTTCATAACTCCATAAGAAATACCATTCAGGATAAATATGTGGTGGAGTTTTAAGTGCATTTGCTGGTTCAAAGTTAATTGGATCCATAGCAAAATCATAGTGAAAGCATACTAGATAAAAATAGAAAATCATAAATAAGCAAACATAAAAAATATCTTTACATAAGAAATCAGGCCAAAACGATATAACTTTAGCTTCTTTTTTCTTGCCAGCTAAATATTTTTCAGCTTCTAAATCAAAATCAATTTCTTCAGCAATTTCGTTATTTACATGTGGAAATCTTAAAGCATAAAAGTGAATTGCAACAAATGCAATAACAACTATTGGTAATAAGCAAACATGTAGCATAAAAAATCTATTTAATGTAGCATCTCCAACAGCGTAATCACCTCTAATCCATTCAACTAATTCAGGTCCTATGAAAGGAATACCACCAAAAAGATTAGTAATAACCATAGCAGCCCAATAACTCATTTGTCCCCAAGGTAGCATATAACCACTAAATGCTTCAGCAGAGAATAATACGAATAATACCATACCGCTTATCCAAATGATTTCACGACCTTTTTTATAAGAGCCATAATAAATACCTGTTAATAAGTGTATATACATTACTAAAAATACTACCGACGCAGCAACCCCGTGCATATGTCTCCATAGCCAACCATATTCAACTTCTTGCATAATAGTTTTATTTACACTATCAAAAGCAAGTGCAACATCAGGTTTATAATACATTACAAGTAAAAGTCCTGTAATAAATAGTATTGCAAACATAGTAAGTAAAATTACTCCCATTGCCCATAAAAAGTTAATTTTCTTAGGAATCCAGTATTGTGTCATCATAACTTGCATAAATTTTTTGATAGCAAGTCTTTGATCTAGCCAATCAACAATTCCATTTGATTTTTCAAAATGTGCCATGATTAAGCCTTTCCTACATTTTTCATAATTTCTTCATACTCTTTGCCAATTTCTCCTAAAACTAATTTAGTTCCATCAATTGAAAAAGGTGGAATTTCAAGTGGTTTAGGAGGTGGTCCTGACATATTTTTTCCGCTTACATTAAATTTTCCACCATGACAGGCACAAACAAATTCTTTATCAGCTGAATGATATGCTGGAATACAACCTAAATGAGTGCATAGTCCAATTACTACCGTATATCTTGCATCTCCTGCTATTATATCTGTATTGCTTTGTTCCATATCACTTGATTTTTTTAGAATGAATATTGGTTTTTTTCTCCATTCAACAGTTCTTAGCTCTCCATCAGCTAAAGGCGATAAATCAACGGTTGTAAAACCTGCTGCTTTTACACTAGGAAGTGGATCCCAAGTTTTTTTCATACCCACTAGTGTAAAAACACCACCAACAGCCGCAGCAGCGCCTAATGTAAAGCCCATAAAGCTTCTTCTACTAGCCATACTTATCCTTTCATAAAATTTGAAAATAAATAGCTAGTTTAGTGAAAATTGGGTAAATATTACAAGAGTATATTATTATTAATAGTTTTGGAATATTATTTGCTACGGGATTTTTGCATTTTAATTTAAGGAGAGAAAATGGAATTTTATAAATCTAAACCATTGATTGTAAGTGCCTTAGCCGGTAGAGATTTAAGAAATAAATTAATTAGCTCAAACATAGCTAATATTGATACTCCTTTTTATAAATCAAGAGATATTGATTTTGAAACAGCCTTAAACGAAAATGCAAATAAACTTTACAAAACTACACAAAATGCACAAATTGCAGCTACAAATTTTATGCATTTTGGAAAAGGTATGAGTAATAAACTAGCAGTTACTAATGAAAGGCATTTACAACCATTAGAATTTGAAAATAGCGAAAATGGAACTATTTTTGCTAGAGATGGACATTTGCAAAGAAATGATGCAAATACCGTTGATTTAGATGTAGAAACAAGTGAATTAAGCAAAAACGCAATTATGATTAGTGCGCTTGATTCTGTGCTAAAAAAACAAAGTGAAGTTGTAAGAACTATAATTGAGAGTAGTTCTAAATTAAGTTAAGGGATAATTTATGGCATTTTTAAGCGATTTTGATATTAGTGGATATGGACTAAGCGCTCAAAGATTTAGAATGAATTTAATTAGCTCAAATATAGCTAATGCAAATACTACTAGAACAAATGAAGGTGGTCCTTATAGAAGGCAAGATGTAGTATTTAAAGCCGTTAATTTTGATGATGTTTTAAATGAAGAAATTAATTCTAAAAATAGTTTTTTTGAGTATGAAAATCCTTTAAATGACCCTGTAAATTTTCCTGAAGCAAAGCCTGCTGTTATGGGTGTAGTAGTAGATAAAGTAGTAAGAGATGATAAGGATTTTATATTAAAATACGAGCCAAATCATCCCGATGCAAATGCTAAAGGATATGTAGCATATCCTAATATAAATCCTGTTGTAGAAATGAGTAATTTAATTGAGGCAACAAGGGCTTATCAAGCAAATGTGGCAGCATTTACAAGTGCTAAAACAATAGCTCAAAGTGCTATTGATTTATTAAGATAGGAATTTAAAATATGAATAATATTAAAATCAATCCAAGTTTGATTCAAAGTATTGAAAATACCAAATCAAATTCTAATAAAGTTGATAATGGTTTTTCATTTGCAGATGCTTTAAAACAAGAATTAGAAGAGCTAAATAAAGAACAAATTGTATCAGATAAAGCTATGGCTGATGTAGCTACTGGAAATGTGAAAGATTTACATCAAGCAGCTATTGCTATTAACAAGGCTGAAACAAGTATGAAATTTATGTTAGAAGTTAGAAATAAAGCTATTAACGCATACAAAGAGATAAGTAGAACTCAAATATAAAAAATGCAAACACCTTATGAGCCTAGTAAAAAGACTTTTATAGTATTGTTTTTTTTGTTGCTCGCTTCTTTTTTTATTATTTTTTCTTTTGTTAGAAGCAAAACTAATGAAAGGAATGTAGGTAGTATTGAAAGAGGTGAGCGAGTAGGTGCTTTAAATGGAGATATTATTAGTGCTGATGGATATACATTAGTAACTAGTAGAAGAATTTATAGAGCTGAAATTGATATTAGAAGTATTAATTTAGATAAATTAGATTATTTTTTAAAATTATTTCAGATTTATGCCTTTATTGATGATAAAGAAATGAAAGATATTAAAGCAAGATTATTAAAAGCTTTAAAGCAAAAAAAGGTTTATAATTTTGTTTTATCAAAAGAAATTGATTCAAAAGCCGCAAGTTATTTACAAGAATTATCTAAAAAACTTTATGTTTCAGGATTTTTTAAATCCTTTAAAAATGCAAATGGAAAAGTAAGCACAAGAAGACTTGAGATAATTGAACATAAAGAAGAAAGAGTTTTTTCTAAAGGAGATATTTTAACCCCAATTCTTGGTTATTCTCAACTAAGTTTAGAAGATGGAATATATTCAAATATTCCAAAAAAAGGTTTGGAAAAATATTATGAGCAGTATTTAAGCCCTAAAAGTGATTATAAAATAACAGGTAGTAAGGATATTGGTGGAAATATAATTATAAATTCTGATAGCTTTTTAAGTGATAGAATTAATGGTAGTAATGTATATTTAAATGTAAATTTAAAGCTTCAAAAAGGGTTAGAAAATATAGCAAGTGTTGCTAGAAAAAATTTTGGTGCTAAGCAAGTAATAATAGGCATTTTAGATAGCAAAGATGCAAGTGTAATTGCACTAGCAACTAGCAAAAGGTATGACCCATATCATAGAAAAAGTGATTTATCGTATCTAAATACCGATGCTGTAGAATTTGAATACGAACCAGGCTCGGTAATTAAACCAATTGCTTTTGCTAATTTATTAAAACTAAATCGCATAACCCCTTTTGAATGGGTAAAGACTTATGGCGGAAGAATGAAGCTTGATAAGTTTTACATAACAGATACACATCCTATGGATAGTATGATTGCTGAAGATATTATAGTTCATTCATCAAATATAGGAATGGTTCAAATTTCTAATAAAGAAAATGTAAAAGAATTAATTAATGGTTATTTGGAATTTAATTTAGGAAATTTAACTGGTATTGACTTGCCTTATGAAAAAGCAGGTTTTATAAAAGATGCTAAAAAAACTTATGAAGTAGAAAAAAATACTATGGCTTATGGATATGGTTTTAGAACCACCTTTATACAACTTTTAGCAGCTTATAATGTATTTAACAATCGTGGAATTTGGATTAGTCCTAAAATTGCTAAATATTATAATGAAGATAAGGAATTAAAAGAAATATATACTAAAACAGAAAAAGAAGTCTTGCCACTTGAAATTGCAAAGCAGATGAATAGGATATTAATAAAAACTGCAAATCAAAAATCTTTAGCAAAATATTGGCCTTTAGGAATTAGTGTAGGTGGTAAAACAGGAACGGCAAGAATTAGCGTTAGTGGAAAATATGAAAGAGAATATAATGCAAATTTCTTCGGTTTTGCAAATGATGAAAACAATAGATACACAATTGGTGTTTTAGTAATGAGTCCTGATAAAGATAAAGAAGGATATTATGCAGCCCAAACAGCTTTACCTGTTGCAGCACTTGCTATTAATCAATTAATAGAAGATGGTTTTTTAAAGCCAAGTTATAATAGAATTGATTAATATTTATTTTATAAAATGCCCCTAAAAACGGATAAATAATGCAAAATATTAAAAATCAAATGATTTCATTTGCTAATGAAATATTAAAAAATTTTAATGGTGCTGTTTTAGGGCTTAGTGGTGGGCTTGATAGTGCTATTGTATTAAGAATATTAAGCGAGTGCGAAAAAAAGCCACATTGTCTTATAATGCCTACTAATATTTCAAATAAAACAAATCTTGATGACGCTATTAATTTAGCAAATAAATATGCTTTAAAATATGAAATTATAAATATTCAAAATATTTTAGATGAATTTATTAAAGCAAGTGGTTCTAATGACAAGGTATTAATAGGAAATTTTGCAGCTAGGATTAGAATGACTTTATTATATGATTATTCAGCTAAGCATAATTTATTAGTAGCAGGGACAAGCAATAAGAGTGAATTAATGTTAGGATATGGCACTATTTGGGGAGATTTAGCCTGTGCTTTTAATATTTTAGGTGATTTTTACAAGAGTGAATTATTTGAGTTTGCTAAATTTTTAGAACTACCTAATAATATAATTAGTAAAAAACCAAGTGCAGACCTTTATGAAGGTCAAGATGATGAGAGTGATATTGGTTTTACTTATACAGAAATTGATAAGTTTTTAAAAAATTATGAAAAAAATATAATTGATAATAATTATATAAAACTATTAGATAGAATAAATAAAAATAAGTTCAAAAGAGAAAATATAAAAATATTTAAAAGGTCATAAATATGAAAGAAATTTCTTGTTTTTTAAATGTAATTACAGAAGATGATAAAGAGTTTTTAATTAAATCATTAGATAATGATATAAATAGTATTAAATTATTAGAAGATAGTTTAAGTGAAATTTATAAAGGTTCTCGTATAGTTTTAACCAATAATCACACAGCAGCACACCATTTAGCTTTAAGTGCGATTGATTTAAAGCGTGGAGATAAGGTAATTTGCTCTGTAAATTCATTTCCAACAATTGCTCAAAGTATTAGATATTTTGATGCTGAACCTATTTTTGTAGATGTTGAGCTTGATAGTTTTAATATTGATATAAAGAGTTTAGAAGAAGCACTAATTAAACATAATCACAAGAAATTAAGAGCAGTTTTTGTAAATCATACCGCAGGACTTGCAGCAAAACTTGATGAAATTAGAGCTTTATGTGAAAAATACAATGTATCTGTAATAAATGATTGTGGTTTTGCACTTGGTATGGAGTATAAAGGCGAATTAGTAGGAACTAAGGATTTAATATCTTCTTTTGGGTTTAATGCTATGAGAAAAGACCCTGTGTTTGCAGGCGGATTTTTAGTAATTAATGATGAAAAAGTTTATGAAAGAGCAAAATTATTAAACTCAAATGGAATTTCATCAAATGCTTGGGGAGATGATGGCAATCTTGGATATTTTTATGATGTAACAGATATTGGACACGAGTATGAAATCACTAAAGTATGTGCGTCTTTGGCTTTATCTAAAGTAAAAAATTATAAATATTACTTAAAAAGAAGAAGAGAAATAGCAAATATTTATAATGAAGAGCTAAAAGGTTTAAAACATATTAAATTACCTACAACAACCCCAGAACACACATTTTTAAGATACATAATAAAGGTTGATAAAAATAGAGATAATTTTGCTAAAAAGCTAAAAGAAATGGGGATAAATACAGGAATTCATTTTATACCTTTAAATTTCTTAAGCTACTATAAACAAAAATATAATCTAAAAATCAATGATTTTCCAAATGCTTTAGCAAACTATGCTCAGATTTTATCAATACCAATTCATATAAATCTTAGCGATGAAGATGTAAAAAGAGTTTGTGATGCTATAAAAACTCTTGATTCAAGCTGGATTTAATGGGTTTTATTGATAGATATTTTTTTAATCCTAATTTATGGCAAAAGATTTTAATTTTCACTCTTTTGCCGTTTTCTTATATATATTCTTTTATTGCTAGTAAAAACTTTAAATCTACAAAGAAAAATGATTTTAAAATTCCAATAATTAGCGTAGGAAATATCAGCGTAGGCGGTAATGGTAAAACCCCATTTTGCAAGGCTTTAAGCGATATGCTTTATCCTATTTATAACGATGATATTTTTATTATTCTTCGTGGTTATAAACGCAAAAGCAAAGGTTTGCTTGTAGTAAAATTGCATAATCAAATTCTAAGCGATTATTTAAACGCAGGTGATGAAGCATTAGAACACGCTTTATTTACAAAAGCAAATGTAATAGTTAGTGAAGATAGAATTAAAGGCATTCAAAAGGCTATTAGTTTGGGTGCAAAATGTATTATTTTAGATGATGCTTTTTCTAAGACAAATATAAAAAAATTTGATATTTTATTAAACTCAAATATAAAATATAAATATAATTTTACCCTTCCAAGTGGAGCTTATAGACTTCCTAAAAGTTATGAAAAATTTGCAGATTTTAATGCTTATCAAGATTTACATTTTAAAAGGACTTCTTTTATTAAAGACATTAAAGAAGATATGATTTTAATATCAGCTATTGCAAAGCCTTTTAGATTATTGCAATATAAAGATTTAGTAAAAGCTTATTATTTTTATAACGACCATTCAAGCTTTAATAAAGAAGAGCTAATAAATCTTATGCAAAAGCACAATGCAAAATATATTTTGCTAACTAAAAAAGATTATGTAAAAATAAAAGATTTTAATTTAGAAACTATATTAATTGATGAAGAATTAATAATTTTTGATGAGTTAAAAACAGCTATATTTAATTATTTAAAGGAATTTAATGTATCTTATAAAGACAACCAGCAATGATTTAGAATTGCTTAAAAAAATTGCAAATAAAATAATCAAAAAAGAGCTTAGCAAGTGTATTCATATTGCTAAAATTACAAGTATTTATAAATGGGACGGAAAAATTATTAATGATGATGAGTTTAGTTTAGAAATAAAATCAAAAAATATAAAAAAGGTTTATAAAATAATCAAAAAACACCATAATTACGAATGTTTTGAGTTTGTGTATTATAAATTTAAAGCAAAAGATAAGTATTTAGAATTTTTAAAGGAGAAATAATGATATTTTATTCAAGTAGAGATGAAAACATTACAAGTGATTTTGCAAATGCACTTAAAAACCCACTCTCAAGCGATGGGGGATTGTTTTGCCCTAGTAAATTGCAAGTATTTAATAAAGATGAATTAAAAGGTTTGGGTTATAAAGAATTTGCTAAAAAGATTTTTTCAAGTTTGAGTGATGATTTGAGTAATTTTGAAAAGAGTTTAGATGAATATTTAGATTTTGATACTAAAGAGCCTTTTGTTATCAAAAAACTTGATAGTAAAACTGATATATGTGAATTATTTCACGGAAAAACTAGAGCTTTTAAGGACTTAGCATTAGCACCACTTGCAAGACTTATGGATAATGATAAGCATTTAATTATCTGTGCTACTAGCGGAGATACAGGCCCAGCAACTCTTAGTGCATTTAGTAAAAACAAAAGTTCAAAAGTAGTTTGTATTTTCCCAAAAGGAAAAACAAGTGCTGTTCAAGAGCGTCAAATGGCTAATGTAGATTATGGTAATTCTTTAGTATTAGCAATTGATGGTAATTTTGATGATGCTCAAAGCACATTAAAAAATCTATTAAATGATAAAGAATTTAAAGAAATTGTAAAAAATCAAGGCTTAAATCTAAGTGCTGCAAATTCACTTAATTTCGGAAGAATTACTTATCAATTGCTATATCATTATTATCTTAGTCTTCAATACAAAAACCCAATAAATGTGATAATTCCTAGTGGGAATTTCGGTAATGCACTTGCTTGTTTTTATGCTAAGCAAATGGGTGCAAATATAGATAAAATCAAAATCGTAAGCAATGAAAATACAATTCTTTATGATTTCTTTACTACAGGTGAATATGATTTAAGAAATCGTGAGTTTAAATGCACTTATTCTCCTGCTATGGATATTTTAAAATCATCAAATCTTGAACGCTTAATGTATTATTTCTTCGGAGCTAGTAGAACTAAACAATTATATTTAAGTCTTGAAAGTGATAAATATTTTAAAATCACTAAAGATGAACTTGCTAGATTAAAAGAGCATTTTATAGCTTATAAATGCAGTGATACCGAAACTTTAGAAAATATTAAAGCTTATAAAAATTATTTATTAGACCCACACACAGCAACAGCTATTAATGCTCTTGATGATAGTTTTAATGTGATTTGCTCTACTGCTGAATGGACTAAGTTTACCCCTAGTATTCAAAAAGCTTTAGGCATATTTAAAGATGAATTAAGTGGCATTAAAGATTTGGCTAAAAAGTATAATTATAAGCTGAATGATAGTCTTTTAAATGCTTTAAATTCAACTAATTATTATGCAAAAGATATAAAAGTAGATGAGATTAAAAAAACAATAATAGAATGGATAAAACAATGATTATAATTCCTGCTAGACTTAAATCAAGTCGTTTTAGTGAAAAGATTTTAGTGCCAATCAAAGGCATTCCTATGTGTATTTACACAGCTTTAAATGCTAGTAAGGCTGATAGGGTTGTGATTGCCACTGATAGTTCTAAGGTATTAGAATTAGCAAAAGAATATAATTTAACAGCTATTTTAACAAAGCAAACTCACGAAAGTGGGACTGAAAGATTAGCTGAATGCGTTGATATTTTAGGTCTTAATGATGATGAACTAATTATAAATCTTCAAGCAGATGAGCCTTTATTTGAGCTTAGCAATTTAATTAAGTTTAAAGAATTTTGCAATGAATTTAAGAATGAATTTTTTATGGCGAGTTGCTATACTATAAAAGATACTCCAAGTGATGAAAATATGGTAAAAGTAGTCCTTGATACTAAGCAAAATGCTATATATTTTTCAAGAGCACCAATTCCTTATGATAGAGATAAAAAGGGTGTAAAATACAATCATCATTTAGGCATATACGCTTATACAGCTAAGTCTTTAAAAGAATTTATAACTCTTAAATCAAGCTTAGAACATATTGAAAAATTGGAGCAATTAAGAGCTATTGAAAATGGCAAAATCATTAAAATGTGTGAGATTAATACAAAGTCTTTTGGTATTGATACAAAGGCTGATTATGAAAGATTATTGCAGGTTTTAGAAAATGACAAATGAGCTAATTTTAGCCATTATTAGTATTGTATTTTTTATAGTTTGCATTATTTTTTATATTCGTTATATAAATATTTTTAAGAGTGAGAGCTTGCTTAAAAACGAGTTTTTATCTCTTGCTAAAGATAAAGAATATTTGAGTGTTTTGAGTGAGAATTTAAAACAAGAATTAAATAATTATAAAAATAATTTAGTGCAAATTGAAAATGAAAGAAATAATTTAAATATTCAAAACTCGGCTTTAAGCGAAAAAATAAGTAATCTTGAAAATGATTATAAAGAATTAAAAAACGAGAATAATTTTATAAATGCTGAAATAGCAAACAAGCGTAATCAAAATGAAATTTTAAATACAGAACTTTCAAGGCTAAATGAAGAGCTTAAAAATACTAAAGAGCAATTTGAAAAAGAGTGTGAAAACTTAAAAAATACAAAAGATATTTTAGATAATTTATCTTCTAAATACCATTTAGAAAATGCTAAAAACGAAGCTTTAAACGAAAAAGTAAAATTGTATGAAAACAATTTAAAATCTTTAGAAGAAAAATATGAAAATACTTTAAAAACCTTAGAGAATAACCTAAAAGAGCAAAATGAAAAAAGCTCAAAATTAATTTATGAAGAAAACACAAAAGTATTATTAAATAATTCAAATGAGCTTTTAAACAAGATTTTTAGCCCTTTAAAAGAGCAAATTAGCGAATATGAAAAAGCTTTATTAAAGCAAAATACAAGTATAGAAAACAATATAAAAACAATGTTTGAAACAAGTCAGAATTTAGGCAAAAAGGCTGATGAATTTGCTAATATTTTAAAAGGTGATAAAAAGGCTCGTGGGGATTTTGGCGAGATTATGCTTAAGCAGTGTTTATTATCTAGTGGGCTTATTGAAAACGAGCATTTTTTTATGCAAGAAAGCTTTAAAGATAGTGATAATAATACAAAAAGACCAGATGCGATTGTGTATTTTGAACCTAACAAATGCGTTATTATTGATTCTAAGTTCTCTTTACCAAGTAGTGATAATTTAGAAGTTTATAAAGATGAAATTGCAAATAATTTAAATGCTAGGATAAATGAACTTGCGAAAAAAGATTATGAATTAGCAGTTGATTTTGCAAATGAATATGTGATTTTATTTGTGCCTTATCAAAATATTTTAGATTTAGCCTTAGAAAGTGATTCGCAGATTTTTAAAAAAGCCGAAGCTAAAAAGATATTTTTAGTAAGTCCTACTACGCTTTTTATGGGACTTAAAATGATTTATTTTGGCTGGAAAAACTATGAAGTAAATCAAAACGCTTTAAAAGTCTTTAATGAATTTGGTAAATTTTATGATAAATACGCTAGTTTTTATGAAGATTATGAAAAATTAAAAAAACAATGCGAAAATGGTTTTTTAAAAATTGATACTCATTTATATGGTAAAGGTAGTATTAGTTCTCGTTTAGAAAATCTAAAAGCCTTAGGTATTAAAAACAAAAAAGAATTAAGCGAATTAGCAAAAGATTTAAAAGATAGTGAAATTACTAGATTGATTGATGAAAAATAATTAAAGTATTAATTATTTTTAAAAGTTTTATGAATTAAATAATAAATTATAAATCCTTTTAAAAGTTCTATTTTAAGGGGATTTTTTTAAAATTTTTGAATTGTTTTTTTAAAAAAATTTGTTATTATTTATAAGCATACATTTAGGAGAGAAAATGATTTTTTTAATACCATTAATTATATTTATAGGAATACTTTTTGGGATTGATTACATATATTTTCAAGATGATGATAATAATGTAAAACAAGAAAAAGTTATAAAAAAACAAGAAGTAAGCAATGTAGATGAATATATCAAAAAGTATACAAAATGATAAAACAAGCTTTAATTGATACTTTTGCCGTTGCCGTTGCTTATATAGTAATTGGTATTGCATTTGGCATTCTTGCTTATTCAAATTCTTTTAGTTTTTTTGAAGTTTTTGTGGCTGCTGTTTTTGTTTTTTCTGCGTCATTGCAATTTTTATTATTATCTTTACTTAGCTCTGGTGCTAGTTTAGTAGAGATTTTAATAGCTTCAAGTTTGCTAAATCTTAGACATTTTTTCTATGTTTTAGGAGCTTTAAAATATTTTAGAGATTTAGGCTTTATAAAATACTATGCGATTTTTACTTTAACTGATGAGAGTTTTGCCTTACTTAGTGCAAAAGATTATGATAAAAAAACTGCCGTATTAATTCTAACTTTTAATCATTTTTATTGGATTTTTGGTTGTATTGTAGGGTATTTTATAGCAAGTTTTGCTAAGGCTGATTATAGTGCTTTAGGATTTTCTTTAAATGCTTTATTTATAGTTTTAGCTTACGAACTTTACATAAAACATAAAGAAAATAAAGTATTTTTCATAGCCTTAACTCTTGGGCTTATAGGTTTATTTTTCATAGATAAACAATATATGATGTTAAGTTGTATTTTTTCAGGAATTTTTATATTGATTTTAGGAAAGAAATTATGTCTTATACGATGAGTGCTTTATTAATTGCTGGTTTTAGTGCTGTTGTTTTAAAGGCTTTAGCTTATATATTTTTTGGGACAAAAAAACCAAATGAACTTTTAATGTATCTTGAAAAACATATGCCACTTTTGATTATGGTTATCTTAGTTTGCTTTTTATATAAAGGCTTAGATTATGAAAACCCACCTTATGCAAGTGATTATTTAGTAGCTGGGCTTGTTGCCTTAATCTCTCATATAATGTTTAAAAAAGGTTTTATTAGCATTATTTTAGCAACTTGTGTTTTTTATGTTTTACACGAAATTATTTTTTAGGAATTTACATTGAGATATAGTGTTTTATTACTTAGTTTATTGTTTTTGAGTGCTTGTGGTGGTGGCGGTGGTGCTGCTAGTGTAGAGCCAAATAATTCAAATAATCAAAGCACAATTAATAAAGATTATACAAATTATTTGCCTACTGCTAATTTTAATTTAGAAGATAGTTTATATAATAGTAGTTATTTAAAATTCACACCGCAAAATTCTTCATCAATCTATGTTACAAATATAGGCTTTAGCTCTAATTGGAATCAAGGTTTTTTAGGAACAGGAATAATCTTAGCTATCCTAGATACAGGGACAAGTGATTTAAGCAAATTAGCTTTTAATAATCATTATGAATATAAAGAAGTAGATAGAAAACATTGGAAATCACTAGATTATAGATTAAAAAATACTAATTTTACTGCTAACACTTACAAAAGCTCTGTTTTGATTAATGAAAAAACAAAAGCAAAAGCAACTCATGGAATGCTAGTAATGAATACAGCAAATCATTTAGCAAAGGATATAAGATTTGCTAATGTGCCTTTACCTTTACTTGATGCATATAAAAATAAGTTAAGTTCAGGAGATGATATAAATCTTGCCGCTACAATTGATTATTTATCAAATAGTGGGATAAGGTTTTTTAATCGTTCTTTTGCAGAAATAGGCGAAATTAATAAAAGCGAAGAATTAGTTGGGAATTTTTATCCAGCAATTATGCAAAATAATGCTCTTATAGTTAGTTCAGCGGGAAATGAGGAAACAACAGGAGATTTTTCAGCTCATGCTTTACCTATTAATAGCCCACTTAGAAAAGGTTGGATAATTGCACTTGGTTATTATGATGAAAAACCAAAAAAAGATTACAAAAATATTTATTATATTATGGATAATGGGGTTAAAAAATATGTATATTCTGCAGGAAATACTTGCAAAAAATATGGTTGGGATGATTGTATAGCAGCTCCTTTTTTAATAAATAATAATAGAGGAACTAGCTTTAGTGCCCCAGCTATTTTAACTCTTGGTGCTTTAATTTATGAAAAATATCCTTGGATGAGTAATGATAATATTAAAGAGAGTATTTTTACAACAGCTTATAAGGTTTATGGAGCAAGTGCAAGTGATATTAAAGCTCATTTTGGAGAAGGCATTATAAATCCAGCAAAAGCAATGAATGGAGTTGCAAGTTTAAGGCATGATTTTAATGCCAATGTAGATATAGATAATTTATATGTATTCTCAAATGATATTAGTGGTAATGCAGGGCTTATTAAAGATGGGATTGGAACTCTTGCTTTAAGTGGAGCAAACACTTTTACAGGAGATATAAGTATTAAAAAAGGTGTTTTGTGGCTTAGTAATTCAAATAAAGCTAGTATTACTAATAATTCTATATTAAGAATGAGTAATGCTAGTGCTGCAAATTTAACTAATAATGGAATTTTAGTTAATGAAGGAATGGAAGTTAATAATCTAAAATTAGCTAATACAAGCGTAGTTTATACAAATATAGGCGAAAAATTTAATGTAATTAATAAAGCTATACTTAATGGGGATTTAAATGTAGTTGGGGTTAAATACGGCTATACTTTAAATAAAGAAAGAGAAAATATCTTAACAGCAGGAAGTATTGAAGGTGAGTTTAAAAATATAAAACCAAATTCTACATTTTTGAAATTAAGCGAACCAATATATGATAAAAATAATTTAAGTATTAAGGTAGATAAAATTGATGATTTAAATACTTTACCTGAATTAAATGCTTATGCTAAGAAAAATTACACAAGTTTATTTTCAAAATTTGATAGATTACTTTATGAAACAAAAAAGCCTGATTTACCATTGGATAAGGCAAATTATAAAGAAGTGAATTTAAATGGTAATTTAAGCGAAAGCGAGTTTTTAAAATACAATATGATTGCAAATGCGATAATAAATACAACAAAAGATGAATTAGCATCTACTACGAAATTATTATTTGCAGAAGATATTTATACAAACTCAATTTTAAATATCGCAAGGATAAAATCACTAAATAAAATAAGTTTTGATAATTTTGGAGTAAGTTATAATTACAATAAAATTAGTGATTTAAAAGAAAGTTCAAGTGAATATAAAATAGCTAATAATTTTGATAATTTAGGTCTTGCTTTTGTTTATAATGACGCTAGGATTTATAATGATAATTTTAAAAACACTTCAAGAACTTTAGGCTTTTTAGCAGGTTATAAAATAGATTTAGATGATTATTATTCTAAGAATTTGATTTCATATTTTGATATTAAAAATAATGCAAATAGATTTGATTTAAGCTCAAAATTTAAAAATAAAGCCTTTTTAATCTCAAGTGAATTAGGATTAAATAATAATATTAGTCCTTATTTTAGGTTAAATTATTTGAAGTATTTTCAAGATAGTTTTAGTGAAAATAGCAATCTATTAGCTTTATCGTTTAATAAGTTTAATAAAGACTTTTATTATGCTAATTTAGGAATTAATTCTAATTTTGCTTTTAAAAAGCTAAATCTTAAAACTTATGCTGATTTAGAATATAATTTCAATAAAGATTATTATTTTTTAGCTAAATATGATTTTTCTGATGAATTAAAAATATCAAATGGCTTTTATAAACAATATTTATTTAATTTAGGTATTAATTTATCTTATCGTTTAAATGATAAAGTTAATTTTAATTTTGATTATAATAATTCATTTGCTAAGAATTATTTTGCAAATAAATTTAATTTAGGATTTTTATATGAATTTTAAACTATCATTAATTGCTTCTATATTTTTATTAAGTGCTTGTGGTGGTGGAGGCGAAGCTAATACTCAAACTCCTAATATAAAATCTTCACAAAATACTTCTATTTCAAGACCACATAAACCTACAGCTAAAGTATCAACTAATGAGAATTTTCAAAACATAGTTGAAAATGCCAAAATAACTTCGGATTATTCTAATTTGCCTGTAATTAATACACCTAAAAAAACCAATATAGCCACTAAGTTAAACACTAAAACTGATACTGCTACTATTAGTGTTTTTGCTAAGCTTTATGATACAAATTTAGCTACTTTTCAAAGTGCAAATAATCCATCAAGCTATTCAAACAAAGAAGTTTCAAGGTCAAATAATAATCAAACTAGCTATGGATTTAGCCCTAATTGGAATCAAGGCTTTTTAGGAAAAGGAATAATTATCGGGGTAAATGATTCGGGGACTGATGATTTAAAAAATGTCTTAGTAAATAAGCATTTTGATTATAAAAAGACAAATCAAACTAAATGGAATTCATTGGCAAATAGGATAGATGATGATAATTTTATAAGTAAAAACTATTCAAATTCTTTTTTAAAAGATAGCAATAATAGCCCTATTTTACACGGCAAAAATGTAATGAATACTGCAAATACAATTGCAAGTGAGATTAAATTTGCAAATATAGTAAATCCTATTAGTAAAAGTGAAATTGGCGATGATATTAATTTAGCCGCTACAATTGATGCTTTATCAAATAGTGGAGTTAGGTTTTTTAATCAATCTTATGAATATAGTAATTTAGATTATTCAAGTCCAAATACAGGCATATTTTATACGGCAATTATGAAAAATAATGCTTTAGTTTTTAACGCAGCAGGTAATATTACTGATAATATTAATAAGCCTTTTACAACCCACGCAATCCCACTTGATAGTCCTTTAAGAAAAGGTTGGGTAATTGTTTTAGGATATAAAACCAATGCTGCAAGAGTAGATGAATATGGAAAGCATTTTTACATACAAGATAATGATGGAGCAATTAAAGAAGTTTTTCATCACGGAAATACTTGCAAGAAAAATGGTTGGGATGATTGTATTTCAGCTCCTTTTGAAATAAATGGAATTGAAGGCACAAGTTATAGCACCCCAATAACTGCTAGTGTGGCGGCTTTAATTTATGAAAAATACCCTTGGATGAGTAATGATAATATTAAAGAGAGTTTATTTACAACCGCATTTAAGGTTACAAGCACTACAAATAATGCTGATGATATTAAGGCTCGTTTTGGGGTAGGGATTTTAAATCCTACTCGTGCTATGAATGGGGTTGCTGAGTTTAGAAAAGACTTTTATGCTAATGTGGATTTAGATAATTTATATGTATTTTCAAATAATATTAAAGGTGATTTTGGTCTTATTAAAGATGGAATTGGGACTTTAGTATTAAGTGGGGATAATACTTTTAAAGGTAATAGCGAGATTAAAAACGGCACATTGTGGCTAACTGGTAAGAAAAATCAAGCACATTTTACAAATACAAATGGTGTTTTAAGAGTAAGCAATACAACTGCAAGTGGTATTACAAATAATAGTGTTTTAATAAACGAAGGTTTAACTTTAGGTAGCCTTGAATTAGGTGCAAATAGCAAGATTTATTCTAATTTAGGCGAGAGTTTTAGAGTTTTAGGTAATGCTAAATTAGACGGGGAATTTAATTTAGTAGGTGTTAAATCAGGTGCAAATATAACTCAAGGTCAAAATGTAGATATTCTAACGGCAAAAAGCATTGAAAATAGATTTAAATCAGTGCAATCATTAGTAACCTTTTTAGAAATTAATGAGCCAACTTATACTAATGATAAAGTAAGCGTTATGGTTAAAAGAATTGATTTAAATAAAATTAATAATTTAAATGATTTTGCAAGCAAAAATTATCAATTATTGTTTAATCAACTTGATAATTATTTAGAATACGAAGTTGGTAAAAGAGATAAAACAAGCGATGATTTAGCTTATAATAATATTAATTTAGATGGGCATTTAAGCGAAGCTGAATACAATTTAAGAAGAGCTGATTTGTTTTATGCTAGTATTTTAAATACTACCCAAGACGAATTAGCAAAAAATACAAATAAGCTTTTTGCTAATGATTTATACGATAATAGTTTAATGAATATTGCAAAGGTTAAAAGTATTCAAGCAAATGATTTAAAAGATGATTTTAATATAGAACAAAGTTATAAATATAATAAAATTAATTCTTTAAAAGAAAGCTCAAATGAGACTTTAATTAGCAATGCTTTAATAAAAGATGATTTTAAATTCGCTTTAGGTTTTGTTTATAATAATTCAAATATTTATAATGATGATTTTAAAAACAATGCAAGAACTCTTGGCTTAATTGCTAATGCGAATTTTAATTTAGATGATTTTTATATCAATAATAAATTAAGTTATATTAATACTTTAAATAAGACAGAAAGATTTGGCAATTATGCGAAATTTTATGATAATTCTTTAGCATATACTTTAAAATTTGCTTATAAATTGAATGATTTTTATCCTTTTGTCGCTTTAAATGGTATTTTTTATAAACAAAATTCTTTTAATGAATTAGGTAATGATTTTAGCGTAAGTGTTAATAGCTTTAAAAAGTTTTTTACTTATTCAAATATAGGACTTGAGTATAAGAAAAATTTAAATTATTTAAACTTGTTAGCTAGTGTTGATTTAGAATATAATTTTTACAAACATTATTTATTAAAGGCAAAAAATATAAGCTATCAAAATAGCATTGATATTAGTAATGGTTTTTCAAAAAAACTATTAACTAATATTAATTTAGGTTTAGGTTATTCTTTTAACGATAGGCTTAATCTTGGGATAAATTATAAGTTAAATTATGCTAAAGATTATTTTGCTAATAAGTTTATGTTGGGTATTAATTATAATTTTTAAGGAGCTTTAATGAGAGTTTTTAAGTTTGGCGATAATATAGATACAGATTTAATCATAGCCGCAAGATATTTAAATACAAGTGATGAAAAAGTATTAGCTAGTTATGTTATGGAAGATGCTAGACCTGGATTTTTTAAAGAAATTAAAGAAAATGATTGCATAGTTGCAGGAGAGAATTTTGGCTGTGGTTCTAGTCGTGAGCACGCACCAATTGCTATTAAAGCTGCAAATATTAAATGTGTAATCGCAAAAACTTATGCGAGAATTTTTTATAGAAACGCATATAATACTGGACTTTTAATATTAGAGTGCAACGATACTGATAAAATTGCAGAAAATGATGAGTTAGATATAGATATTACAAATGGAATTATTAAAAATATCACAAAAAACGAAAGCTATAAAATAAATCCAATCCCTGTATTTATGCAAGAATTATTAAATGCGGGTGGTTTGATTGAATACGCTAGTAAGGTTGCAAAATGAATAAAATTTGTGTAATTAAAGGCGATGGAATAGGCCCTGAAATAATTAATGAAGCTATAAGAGTTTTAAAAGTAGTTCGCCCTGATTTAGAATATACTGAATGCTTAATGGGTGGGGCTGCGATTGATGCTGTTGGAGTTCCTTTACCACAAGAAACTATTGATGTAGCATTAAATTCTAATGCAGTTTTATTTGGTGCAATTGGTGGAGAAAAATGGGATAAGCTAGAACGCCATTTAAGACCTGAGAGTGGATTATTAGCACTTAGAAAAGCTTTAGGAGTATTTGCAAATCTTCGTCCTGCTTTTGTATATGATGGACTTGAAGAGCTTAGCACTATTAAAGCTAGTGTTGTAAAAGGCGTTGATTTACTTGTAGTAAGAGAATTAACGGGTGGAATTTATTTTGGACAACCTAGAGAAAAACTAGCAGATAGAGCTTATAATACAATGGTTTATACTCGTGATGAGATAATTAGAATTGCAAAAATTGGTTTTGAAAGTGCAATGAAACGCCGCAAAAAATTATGTATGGTAGATAAAGCTAATGTGCTTGAAACTTCGGCTTTATGGAGAGAAGTTTGCGATGAGTTGGCTGTAAATTATCCTGAAGTTGAATTAAGCTATATGTATGTAGATAATGCTGCTATGCAACTTATTAAAAATCCAAAGCAATTTGATGTGATTTTAACAGAGAATTTATTTGGAGATATTTTAAGTGATGAAGCTAGTATGGTAGTTGGCTCAATCGGACTACTTGCAAGTGCTAGTATAGGTGGAAAAGTTGGACTTTATGAACCAATTCACGGAAGTGCTCCTGATATTGCTGGTCAAGGCATAGCAAATCCAATTGCTACAATTTTGAGTGCTGCTATGATGTTAAGATTTGCATTAAACGATGAAGTATCAGCATCAAAAATAGAAAATGCAGTAAAAAGAGTAATAAGCGAAGGCTATGGATGTGCTGATTTAGCTAATGCAAAAATTAAATTAAATACCCAAGAAATGGGCGAATTAGTAGCGAAGTATTGCTAATGCAAACAATTACCGCAGCAAAGATTTATGAAGAACAAGGGCTAAGAGAAGAAGCCCTTGAAATATATAAAAATATTTTAAAGCGTGATAAAAACAATCAAGCAGCTAAAGAAGGTATTTATAGATTAAGTGGTGCTAAGGTGCATAAACTTGAGCTTAATTTATTAATGTATGATTTTTTTATGAATGCTAAAAGCGAACAAGAATATAATGAGTTTAAAAGGTGGCTAATAAATATATGAATAATGAAGAATTATCACAAATGATTGATAGATTATCTCAAGTAGCAGCAGAAGAGATTAAAAAAGAATATGAAAAAACTGAAGAAGAGCAAATAAATGAAGTAAAAGCAGTAAATGAAATCAGTAGCGAAGAAGAGATAATAGCTAAGATTGAAGATATTCAAAGAGCTAAAGAAACTACTAGCACAGCTATGCTATCAACTTATGAAAAGCAATATTTATTGAAAATTAAAGAAAGAATTTTAGTTCTTTTTGAAGCTTTAAACACCAAGCAAAATGAAGAAGATTTACAAAAAAGATTAGAAATAACAATATCTTTTATAGAATTTTTACTAGCAAGTATTGAAGAGCGTTTAAAAAATTAATGCTTCCTTGGGATGATGAGACTTTTGTAACAATACAATCAATTTTATCAAAATACACAAAAAGAGCTTATTTTGTGGGTGGTTGTGTTAGAGATATTTATCTAAGTAATAATACAAATGATTATGATATAGAGATTTATGATGTAAGTCCTAGTAAAATGGAGCAGATTGCTAAAGAATTAAACGCTTTAGGTGTAGGCAAAAGTTTTTTTGTATATAAAAAAGCAAATTATGATTTAGCACTTGCAAGAACAGAGAAAAAAACAGGCGATTTACATACGGATTTTCGTGTAAAAGTTGAAAAAAGCATATACAAAGGCTCGCTTAGAAGAGATTTTCGTATGAATACAATAATGATTAATATTTTTACACAAGAAATAATAGACTTACATAAAGGCATTCAAGATTGTAAAAAAAAGCTAATTAGAATAGTGAATTATTCTACATTCAAAGAAGATTCGCTAAGGCTTTTAAGATTTATTCAATTTATCGCAAGATTTAAGCTAAAGACTAAGAAAAAGGATTTAAGGTATCTAAAAAAAATTGATATTTCAAACCTTAGCAAGGATAGAATTTATAATGAATTAATAAAATTATTTGAAGCAAAATACCCTGAAATTGGGCTTTATTATTTGTATAAGCTAAAATTATTTGAAAAATGTTTTGGTTTTAGCGTTAGCAAATATGAATTTTTTGCTGTTTTAAAAAAGATTAAAGATAATAAGAATTTAGTTTGTAAGGAAAAAAGATTTGCTTTAATGTTTTTTTATTTTATTGATTATTTTAATATATATTATCAATTTATGCCTTATAAAAAAATGCTTTTCTTTTTAACAAAAGAGCCAAATTTTAATGATTTAAATGACTATAATTTATGCAAAATTGCTATTAAAATGCCGCTTAGAGAGTGGCTTGGACTAAATAAGGATATTGTAAAACGAGCTAAAGAATTAGGAATTTATAATGACAAAATAAAAGTCGTATATGAAAATATTAGCTCAAAAGAAGAAGCACTAATATGCGAAGAAAAAGCCATTAAGGAGTATATGAAAAATGTTTAATATAGTTTTAGTTGAGCCAAGAATTGCAGGAAATGTAGGGACAATAGGTAGAATGTGCTATAACTTAGGTTTTAAATTGCATCTTGTTGGACCTCATTTTTTGGACTTTTCAAGTAAAAAGATTATGCACGCAGGTCTTGATTATTGGGATAAACTTGAGCCGATTTTTTGGGATAATGCAAAGGATTTTTTAGCTAATAATGATATTGCTAAAATGAAATTCGCTAGCACAAAATCAAAAAATCCTTATTTTAACGCTAATTTTAGCGAAGGAGATTTTATAGTGTTTGGAAGTGAGAGTTTTGGTTTGCCACAGCCTGAAATTAAAGAGATTTTAAGTAATGAAAACACATTTTTAATACCTATGAAAAGCTATGGCAGGTCGCTTAATCTAGCTCAAAGCGTTGCGTTTTTAAGCTCGGAAGCCTTAAGGCAGAATTTTAAAAATTTTAGTATTTAGTATTTATCTAGTTACTACTAACTAGATAAATTATTTTTTCTAAACAAAAGCAAAGAATTAAACACCACAACAAGCGATGAAATACTCATAAGCATAGCACAAAGTGCAGGATTTAAATGCAAATTAATCTCGCTAAAAACCCCACAAGCTAGAGCAATTCCTATGAAATTATAAAAAAACGATATGAATAAATTTTGCTTAATCTTACTATAAGCTTTATCAAAAATCTCAAAAAGTTTTATGATTTTAATCAAATCATTTTTTAGCAATATCGCATCGGCTTTATTTTTAGCAATTGCATTTGCGTTGCTAAATGATATACCAAAATTAGCCGTTCTTAATGCCTTAATATCATTAGCCCCGTCCCCAATAAATACGCTTTTTGCGTTTAAATTCTTTATTATTGCAGCTTTATTTTCAGGTGTAACTCTAAAATAATATTCGCTAATTTCTAGTTTGTTTGCTAGATTTTCTACTCTTTCTTTACTATCTCCGCTAATTATTATTATTCTTTTATTGAGTGATTTTAAAAAGCTAATTAATTCTTTTGCATTTTCATTAATTTCGTTTTCTAGAGTAATTTTGCCTAAATATAAATCATTTTTATAGCATAAAAACTCATTTTCGCAAGGTTTTATTTCTACTTTTAAATTCTCATCAGTATAAATTAAAGAATTATCCTTTAAAGCACAAGTTCCATTTAAATCTAAAAAATCAGTAAAATTATTCGTAATACTCTTAGCTATTGGGTGATTTTGAGTATTTTCAATACTTGCAATTAGCCTAAAATCAGCTTCGCTTAAATCGTGTGATATTTTTTGCACGGAATTTGTAAGTGTGCCTGTTTTATCAAAAACAAAGCATTCTATATCTTTTATTGAGTTAATTAGCTCTGGATTTTTTAAAATTATTCCTTCTTTAAAGCATAAATTAATGCAAATTACTATTACCATAGGAATTGCAAGTCCTAAGGCACATGGACACGAGATTAACAACACACTACTAACATAAAAAAACACCTTAGAAGAATCTATAAAATACCAAACAAGTCCTGTAATACTAGCAATTATACAAATTATTAATACAAAATATTTGCTAATCTTATCAACTAATTTAAAGGCTTTTAAATCCTTATTATTAGCTTTCATTGCTTCATCTTTAAGCTTTTCAAGTGAGCTTTCATAATAAGTGCTAGTTGCTTTTATCTTTAATAATTCGCCCTTATTAATGCTACCTGCATAAACTAATTCTCCTATTTTTTTGCTTAGACTAAAGCTTTCTCCGCTAATAACGCTCTCATCAATTAAGGCTTCATTTAGACATATTCCATCTACTAAGATTTCTTCGCCGTTTTTAATAAGTAGCTCATCATCTTTATTTATTTGATTTGCTTTTATTATTTTATTGTTTGCTAGGGTTATTGTAGGGATTTTGCTTGGTGTGATTAAAGAATTTGCTTTAGCTTTTGCTTTATTTTCAATAAATTTTCCAAGCCTAATCACAAAGCAGACAAAAGTGCTTTCAAAAAAGAAATGATGATGAATACTAAAAAATGAATAAAAATAATTAATGCTAATTCCAAGCACTACAAGTAAATCCATTCCATAGCTTTTATGAAATATTACTCTTTTATAAAAATCAAGCGAAAGTAAAATAGCCAAACTTGCAAAAACACAAGAGAATAAAAAGCTAAAATCAATAAAAGTTAAAACACTAAAAATCGCTAAAAAAATTAGCCTAATGCCTTCGTAAGTTTTTTTTGCATTTATTTTTTCTAAGCTTACTTCAAAGCCTAGTTTTTTGATAGTAAAAATTAGCTTTTCACTATCAAAATCATCGTTTACACTAAATTCTCCAAATTTATTGATAAAATCAACCCTTGCATCTATTACGCCTAATTTTAAGGCTTCTTGTTTGATTGAATTAGCACAATTTACACAATGCATTCCGTTAATAAAAAGCCTTATATTTTTCATACTAATTTACCTAATCTAAATCCTAATTCTAAAAGCTCATCTTCAAATTCTTCTTTATTCGCATTTATAAAAATATATTTTAAATCATCACTAAAATTAATTACCCCAAAATCTTCTTCTAAAGCATTTTTTATCTTATTTACACAATGATTGCAATTTACATTAAAAATTTCATATTTTTTCATTTTATCTCCTTTAAAAATTGTAGCTTTCCCCATCATCTGGGATTAAAACTCTATCGCTTAAATTATTCTTATTTACAAATTCTTTTAAAGCTTTTCTAGTTAAAACACAATGATTAATAGCTTCTAAATGAACGGCTATTATCTTGCTAGTTGATATTTTAGCAATATTTTTAATATCGTTTTCATTCATAATAATACTATCATCAAATCCTAAAACCATAGCATTTCCAGCATTTACAATAACAATATCATAATTTTGTTTTAAAGTATTTTCAACATCTTTTGTTAAAACACTATCTCCTATTAAATAAACACTTTTGCAATCTTTTGCACTAAAAATAACTCCCATAGTATCACCTAAAAGCTTTGCTAATTCTTCGTTTTTATATATTTCTTCGCTTCCGTGTTTTGCTTTAGTTTTTGTTAGTTTTACTCCTTGAAATTCTAAAGTATCGCTTAAAATATCAAGATTTTTAAATCCTAAATCTTTAAAATAATTATAATCTTGATTATCTTGAACGAAAACTTTAATATTTTTATCTAATTTTTTACAGGTATATTCATCTATATGGTCTAAGTGATTATGAGTAATTATTACAGCATTTACATCATTTATAATTTCTTCAAAACTAAATGGCAAATCCACTAAAGGATTTCTTAAATGTGAATTATAAGTATTTGCAAAACCTTCATAAGTGCCTTTTGGTGCTAACATAGGGTCTATTAAAAAACACACATTATTTATAGTGATTTTTACACAAGCGCTTCTAATTAATTGAACTTTTGTATTCATAAAATCTCCTTAATTTAAATTAAAGGATAGATATTATCTTTTTTAAAAATAATTGTAAATTACTTACTTTTTCGTATGTATGATAAGCTTTTTTCATTTAAAGCATTAAATAATTTCTTTTCTTTTAAAACTTCAATGCCTATTTCTTGAAAAATAATAATAGCTTTTAACATTTGCTTTCCACGATTTGTTAAAAAATATTCTACTTTTAGTGGATAGCCATCATAAGTTATTTTATCTACTAAGCCATTTTCTCTTAATTGATTTAAGTGTTCAAGAAGCATTTTTTGACTAATTCCAATTATATCTTTTTGTAATTTTGATAAAGAAGAATTACCTAAACTTAATTGAAAAATGATTATGCTTTTCCATTTTCCATTTATCATATTTGCAGCTACTTGCAAAGGACAGGTTACATTATTCATATTTATTTGCATAAAAACTCCTTTATACTTACAAATTCGTAAGTAATTTACATTTACTTAAATATGAATTATAATCATAAAAATTAAAAAGGATTAAAGTTATCTTAAAACTAGATTTAAAGGAACAACAATGACTTGCACCTATCAAGACTTAATTCATAAACCAATAAAACAACATTCAAACAATCATTCTTGCAATCATTCACACCATAACCACTCCCATAATCATTCACACCATAATTCTAATCACTCCCACGAACACCACAATCATTCTCATACTCATTCTTATGATTTTACTAAGAATAAAAAAGCATTGTTATTAAGCTTTATAGTAACTTTTGTAGTAATGTTTGCTGAATTAATCTATGGGTATTTAGCTAATTCTTTAGCATTAATTAGTGATGCACTTCATATGATAACACACGCTTTTGCATTGATAATAAGTTTTATTGCACTAATATTTATTAATAAACAAGATAGTAAAAAAACTTATGGATATTATAGAAGTGAAATAATAGCTGCTTTTATAAATGCTATTATGATAGCTATATTTACTATATTTATCATCTATGAAGCTATTGAAAAACTATTAAACCCAAGTAAAATAGATATAAAGACTATGCTTATAGTATCTTGCTTTGGACTTGTAGCAAATATAATTAGTGCTTTATTATTAATGAAAGCTGATACAAGTAATTTAAATATTAAATCAAGTCTAATTCATATGCTAAGTGATTTACTTAGTTCTGTTGCAATTATTATTGGTGGAATTATTGTTTATTACACTGATTTTTATTTTATTGATTCAATACTAGCTTTATTAATAGCTTTAGTAATTGCTAAGTGGTCTATATCATTATTTAAACAAAGCTTAGATATTTTACTTGAGAGTTCATTCATTGAGATTAGTGAAGTAAAAGAATTTATATTAAAGCAAGATTTAAATATAAAAGATATTCACGATATACACATTCATTCAATATCTCAAGATTATCATATACTAACAGCTCATATAATCTTAGATGATTTAAATGAGTTTAAAAGTGTTTTACAAAAGCTTAATGCTTTACTTAAGAATGAGTTTAATATACATCATATTACTATTCAGCCAGAAATTAGCGAATAATTAGGAATTAACTTCCTAATTACTCTTCAATTAATTCTTTTTCGCCTTTTTTACGAGCTGCTATGATTAATGGAACTCCGCTTAAATCATAGTGCTTTCTTAATACATTTTGTAAATAGCGTTTGTAAGAAAAATGAAGTGCTTTTGGTCTATTCATTACAAGTGCTATTTTTGGTGGTGCAACGCTATATTGAGTAGCGTAATAAATCTTAACAAGTTTGCCTTTATCGTGTGGCAATGGATGAGCTAGACAAGCTTCTTCTATGATTTGATTTAGTTTTGAAGTTTGGATTTTTTGAATGTAGTTTGAATGCACTTTTAAGATTAAATCTAAAAGATTTTTAATACGCTTTTTACTAAGTGCTGAAACGCTAATAATAGGTGCATAGGCTAAGAATTTAAATCTATCAAGCCTTAAATGTTTGCAAACTTCATCAAATTCTTTATCACTCTTACCACATAAATCCCATTTATTTAAAACTATAATCACGCCTAAATAATTCTTACCTAAAAGCCCAGCTATTCTTTCATCAAGCTCGTTAAATCCTTCAGCAGCGTCTAATACAAGCAAGGCGATTTGAGAGTTTTCTAGCATTTTTTCGGTGCGATTTAGAGCGTATTTTTCTATACCTAAAATTTTACTTCTTCTTCTAATTCCTGCGGTATCAACAAATTCAAGTGTTTTGCCATTATATTCAATACTTTCATTTACAGGGTCAATCGTAGTTCCTGCAATGCTACTTACAACACATCTTTCATCATTTACAAGTGCGTTTAAAAGTGAGCTTTTGCCTACATTTACACGCCCTAAAATTGAGATTTTTATATGATTTTCATCAATTTCGCTAACTTCATTAATGCCTTCTTCATCATATTCACCAGCTATGTTTTCATCTAAGAAATCTTCTAAGCTAAGCTCTGAATTATCAGGCACGAAAGTATCACGCAAATGTGAGCTTAAAAAATCATTTAATTCATCAATTCCCGTTGCGTGAGATACGCTTATATTAAATACATTTTTAAATCCAAAACGAGTAAATTCCAAGCTTCTTTCTTCATCTTTTTTACTATCTACTTTATTAATTACTAAAGCTGTTGGTTTTTTAAGCTTTAATAAATCATAAAAATAAGCCCTATCATCATCATTTGCACCCAATTTACAATCTACCATATAAACGATTATATCAGCGTCTTTTGCTTCTTTTAAGGTGTTCTTTTTAACATTTTGAAATAATTCATCTTTATCATCAAGCCCACCACTATCTACTAAAATAGCCTTTTTTCCATTAATATCAACTATTTTTCTATTAGTATCTCTAGTAGTGCCACTAATATCAGAAGTTATCGCTAAGCGTTCTTTTGCCAAGCGATTAAATAGTGAGCTTTTGCCAACATTTGGCTTTCCTATTAACATTATTTTTTGCATATATATCCTTTATTAAAAAAGCTCATTTTAGCTATTATTGTTTAAGTCCTAGCAAAGTATCTAACATTTTATCAACCGTTGTGATGATTTTAGCACTTGCACCAAAACTTGCTTGATATTTCATAAGATTGCTTAATTCTTCGTTCATATCAACACCACTTACTGATTGAAATTCTGCTGTTACATTAGCCAAGATAGCTTCGTTTGTTTTGTATAAAGTATTATTGTTTTCTGCACGACTTGCTATATCTGTTGTTAAAGATCTATAAAATCCTTCAAAAGTAGCTTGAGTGCTTTCTCCTTTAGTATCGTAAAAATCAATTTTATTATATTGAAGTTGATTGATTGCATTTGCTACATCGTTATTTCCATCAGCACCAGAACTACTTGCTCTAAGTAAAGTTGGGTCGTGTCTTAGGCTAGTATCTACATTTATATTGCTACCATTAGTGCCTTCAAAGAATTTCCCAAGACCAAAAATTCCAGGAAAATTAGTGCCATGATCTTCTACGCCTACTTTAAATCCATCTAGTTTAGGAATAAGACTAAAAATACCACTATCTTTTGTTTCATCATAAGAATAATCAGCTAAAAAATAATCATCAAAATCGTTTAAATTGTTATTATCATTATTATCATCTGTATTAGAATTAATTTTTTCTAATAAACTAGAACTTCTTACTCCACCTGTCATTGATGTACTCGTATCAAGAGTGATTGTTTTTCTTGCTACTTCTTTACCATTATCGTTATATACGATTAAATCAAATGTGCCTGTTTTTAATCTATTATCTGCATTCATAATAATATCATCACTCTTTAGATGAGACATTTCATTTGATAATATTTGCTTTTGAGCTGCTCTTGAGTAGATATTGTTTGTTTCTGTAATCATAGTTTTTGCAAAAGAATCAAGATTGTTTATATAATCTTGCAAAATACCATCATCAAATCCATTAGTTTGGGTATTAAACTCACGACCCCTTAAATCAAGTTGAGCTCCTAATTGTCCCCCACTTAATTTAGAAGTTAAATCAGCAGTAGTTCCATCTTGAAGCTCATAATAAATCCTTTGAAAAGGGCTTCCTGCAGCAACACTATCTATTCTTAATGGATGAAATGTTGTCCCATCAACTATAGAAAAACCTTCAATATTTAAATGATAATCTATGCTTCCATCTTTTATATTTGTATCAAATGAAGCATTTTGTTCTAAATTCTCTTTAAAAACTGATGATTTAACGAGTTTTGAAAGTCTTAATTCTAATTCATCTCTTTTATCTCTTAAATCATTTGCCATAGAATCACCAGCACTCTCACTTGCCGCTATTTGAGCATTAATTGTAGAAATATCCTTACCAATTCTATTTATTTCTTCAATAGTTAAAACTACATCATCATTTACTGATTTTTGCATTTTAAACATATCATCTCTAGTAGCTTTTATATCTTTTGCAAGGGTTGTTGCTACTTGAACTAGATTTATTTTTGTAGCACCATCAGCAGGGTTGCTAGCATAATTATTCCAAGCTTTTTGATAAGCTTGTAAATCATTTAAAATTCCAACATCTTTTAAATCAGGAAATCTTTGTGCTGCTTCTTCAAGTTTTGTTTTTAGATATTTAGTATGTTCAAAATTATTTGTATTATCACGCATTTTTGTGAAAACATACTCATCGTGAATTCTTACAATCTTATCAACCTTAGTTCCAAGTCCAATATCACCAGCTGGCACATGTAAAGCATCTGCTGCTGATTGAACCACTCTTTGTCTAGTATAATAAGGATTGTTTGCATTTGTAATGTTATGTCCTGTTGTAGATATTTGAACTTGTGCAGCTCCAAGACCACTTACACCTGTATTTAGTGTTGAAAATATACTCATAATTAACCTTTAAAACTTTAACTTGATTTAAGCTTGTTAGCAAAATATATTCCATATCGTAAAAATTTTATTAATCTTTATATTTATTTGAAATTCTTTTTTTTAGATATTGATTTAAAAAATATTTTTTAATAACTTATATTAAAATTAAAAACTTATAATCCAACATTAAAATATTTATTAAAGGAAGAAATATGAAAATAATGGTAATTCAAGGACCAAATTTAAATATGTTAGGTCAAAGAGACCCTAGAATTTATGGAACTATGACTATGGCTCAAATACATGAACAAATGAGTTTAGCTGCTAAAGAAAGCAATGTTGATATAGAGTTTTATCAAAGCAATTATGAAGGCGAAATAATTGATAAAATTCAAGAGTGTGTAGGAACTTGTGATGCAATTATTATAAACGCTGGTGGATATACTCATACATCAATTGCGATTGCTGATGCAATAGCAGCTACTAGAATGCCTGTAATTGAAGTTCATATTAGCAATATTTATGCTAGAGAAGAATTTAGAGCTAAGAGTTTCTTAAGTCCTGTATGTGCTGGAACTATTAGTGGTTTTGGACCATTTAGTTATCATTTAGCATTACTTAGTGCTATTCAAATGGTTCAACAACAAAGAGCATTTATAGCAGCTCAAGAAGAAGCACTAAAAGCAAATAACGCTTAATGCCAAATATCAAGATAAATGAAGCGAGATATTTTAAAAGGATTAAGTATTATCCGTATTTTAGCAAGGATAATAAAGCTTATAAATATTTAGCTTTAATTTCTCTTGGTAGTAATATAGAGCCTGAGTGTGAAAGATTTGTAAGATTATTTAAAAAATTAAAATCTGATAGAAGATTTAAGATTATTCAAACTTCAGCATTATTAATAAATGAAGCTTTTGGGTATAAAGAGCAAAAAGATTTTACAAATGCTTTAATGTTTGTTAAAACAAGTCTTCACGCAAGAGAGCTTTTAAAAGTTTTACAACACTATGAAAATATTTTTCATAGGACAAGAAGTTTTAAAAATGCACCTAGAACTCTTGATTTAGATATTGTTTATTTTAGTGAAAAAACATATTGCGATAAGAGATTAGTATTACCACATTATGGTGCAGAAGATAGGATTAGTATAACTTTAGTATTAGGAACAATGTAAGGAAAAAATATGGCAATTAGGCAAGATAGTTTTAGAGTAGAAAAAGGACAAGATTATTTAGCTTATGTTAGAGATTATTATGGAGATGAAGCTGAAATAGTTGCTGTAACTCAAGTAGAAGGAAGAACTCCAACAAGCCCTGCTATGGTAGAAGTAGTTGTAGCTATTAATGATACAAAAGAAAAAAAGCAACCAATTGTAAATAAAAGAGCAGCGTTACACTACGAAAATAGTTTAAAAGAATTTAAAAGCGATAATTTTGATAGAAAAATAGCTATAGAAAATAAGCAAAATCAAAATGAAAATAAACCACTTAATCAAGATTTAAATTCTAAAAAAGAATTATCTAGATTAAAGTTTAATCCTAATTCTAGCAATAAGACAAAAGATGATAAGCAATTATTAAATGAGTTAAATAGCAAAGTAGATTATTTAATGAGTATGAGATGGGGAGAACTTGCTCCTGCTAGAAATAATCTTGAAATTCCACCTGAGTTTGCATTAATTTATGATAAAGCAAAAAAAAGTGATATGTTACAAACTCATTTAGATGAAATTATGAGAGCAACTCTTAAAAATATGCCAAAAGCTTTATTGAGTAATAAAGAAGCAATTACTAGATATTTTACAACCTTACTTAAGAGTATGATACCTTGCAGAGTTGATGCACCTATTAGAAAACAAAAAATAATTATGTTAGTTGGCCCAACAGGGGTTGGCAAGACTACAACATTGGCTAAACTAGCTTATAGATACGCATACGGAAGCAAAAGATACAAAACTGCTATAGTTTCACTTGATAATTTTAGACTAGGTGCTAAAGAGCAATTAGCTGAATATGCTAGGACTATGAGATTACCAATTGCATTTGTATCAACCGAAGAAGATTTACATAAAAACCTTGAGACTTTAAGTGGTTATGATGTGGTTTTAATAGATTCAACCGGTAATTCTCAATATGATAAAACAAAAATTGAAAAATTAGAAAGTTATTTAAAGGCTAGTGAGAGTGAAATTGAAGTTGCATTAGTATTAAATGCAGGTATGAAGTATGATGATATGGAAGAGACTTTTAATGCTTTTAATGCTTTAAATATTGATACTTTAATACTTACAAAATTTGATGAAACTAGAGCTTTTGGTAATATTTTTTCATTAATTTTTAATATTAAAAAACCTGTTTCGTTTTTTTCAATAGGTCAGAATGTCCCTGATGATATTTTAGTAGCTAATAGCGAGTATTTAATTAAATGCGTTTTAGATGGATTTAAAGGATAAATTATGCAAACACAAGCTGATAAATTAAATGAGCTTATGAAAAATGAGCATAAAGTAAATAAGAAAAATACAAAATTTATTGCAATTACAAGTGGTAAAGGTGGGGTTGGCAAAAGCACAATAAGTGCTAATATTGCTAATTTACTTGCAAATGATGGATATAAAGTAGGTCTTTTTGATGCTGATATTGGTCTTGCAAATCTTGATGTGATTTTAAATGTAAAAATAGGCAAAAATTTATTACATGTTTTAAAAGGAGAATGCAAACTAGCTGATATTATTAAACAAGTAAAACCGAATTTAAAACTAATCCCAGGTGATAGTGGTGGAGAGATTTTAAAATACAATAATTCAAGTTATTTTGACGCTTTTTTAGAAGATGCTGAATTATTAGAAGATTTAGACTTTTTGATAATTGATACGGGTGCTGGTATTGGTGGAACTACTTTACATTTTTTAGAAATTGCTGATGAAGTTATTGTTGTAACTACACCTGATCCTGCTGCAATTACTGATGCTTATGCTACTATTAAAGTTACTTCTGATGTAAGAAATGATTTTTTAATGCTTTTTAATGTGGTAAAAAGCGAAAAAGAAGCACTAGATTTATTTACAAATATTTCAAAAGTTGCATCAGCAAATATTAAAAATAATCCTGAATTAAAATATTTAGGATACTTAGAAAGCTCTGCTTATGTTATTGATTGTATTAAAAGTAGAGTTTTGTTTTCTCAAAGTTCGTCAAGAGAAACTAATCAATTAAAAAAAGCTACTAATAATCTTTTATCAAGATTGGAACGAAATGTGCTTAAAGATTCTGATTCAGGAAATATAAAAAGCTTTTTTAAAAGATTAATTGATAGGATTTAAGGTATATGAGAACGGATAATTATATTGCTTTTGTTACAGTTTGTGGATTTTTTATAGGTTTTATTTGTGCTGTATTTAAGATTGATGATCCGTTTATGATGATAGGTTTTACCTTATTTACTACTTTTGTTTTTTATATTTTAATTCACCTTGTTGTTCTTAATTTTGTTGATGCAAAGAAATTAGGTAGTAGGAATTTTGATAAATTTGCTTATGAAAATACTACAAATCATTTTATAAAAGAGCTTGAAATTAGAGAAAATAGAATGGATAAGATTATTCAGAGTGTAGAAAGTGAATTAGAAATTATCAAAAAGCAAACAAAACCTGCAAGGAAATATAATGCAAAAGCGGCTTAATGCGTATGCAAGTGCTTTAAGAAATGCTCAAGATGAATTAGCTGTTAAATATCAACCAGCATTAAGAGCTATGGCATTTAGATTAAAAGAACGCTTGCCTGCTAGTGTTGATGTTAATGATTTAATAGGTGTTGGGACTGAAGAATTAATCAAATTAGCAAGACGCTATGATGATTTACAAAATGATAATTTTTGGGGATATGCTAGAAAAAGAGTATATGGTTCTATGCTTGATTTTTTAAGAAGTCTTGATACTTTAAGCAGAAGCAATAGAAAAATTGTAAAAGATATAGAAAAAATAATAAATGATTATATAAATGATTTTGATGAAGAACCAAGTGATGAGTATTTAGCAAGTGAATTAGGTATAGATATAGATAAGATTAAAGAAGCAAGATTGGCACAATCAATTAGCTATATCGTTCCATTAGATGAACAATTACAAGTATTAAGCGATGAAGACGCTAATGAAAGACTTGATAAAGAAAATTTATTAGAAAAAATTACCGAAGTTTTAGAAGAATTAAATGAAAGAGAACAATTGATTATTCAGTTATATTTTTATGAAGAGCTTAGTTTAAAAGAAATTAGTGAAATTTTGCAAATTAGCGAATCAAGAGTATCGCAGTTGCAAAGTAGGGTAATTAATACATTAAGAAAAAGGCTAATTGATGGCTGATATTTTATCTCAAGAAGAAATAGACGCACTTTTAAATTCCGTTGATTCAGCCGATAGTGTCCCTGAAGTAAAGAAAGAAAACGATGAAAGGCAAATCATAATATATGATTTTAAGCGTCCAAATCGTGTTAGTAAAGAACAACTTCGTGCAGTAAAAGGAATTCATGATAAATTAGCAAGAAGCCTTGCTACTCAAATTTCTCAAATGATGAGAAGTATGGTAGAAATAAAGCTACATTCAGTTGATCAGATGACTTATGGTGAGTTTTTGATGTCTTTACCAAATCCTACTAGCTTTAATGTTTTTTCAATCAAGCCTTTAGATGGAACTTGTGTTTTAGAGATAAATCCTAGTATTGCCTTTCCTATGATTGATAAATTATTAGGCGGAGCTGGAGAAGGAAGTGAAAAAAATAGAGAATTAACAGATATTGAGATTAACTTACTTGATAGTATTTTAAGAATTATGATGGGTAGGCTTAAAGAAAGCTGGTCAATAATTACTGATATGTATCCTAGCGTAGAAGCTAAAGAAAGTAGCCCAAGTGTAGTCCAAATTGTAAGCCAAAACGAAATAGTAATAATGGTTGTTATGGAGCTTACTATAGGTAATAATAGCGGTATGATTAATATTTGTTATCCTGTAATTTATTTAGAACCAATTTTAGGTCGTTTAGCAAATCGTGATGTAATGCTAGGCGAAACAAGTGCTAAAAAAAGTAGAAATAAAGAAATCAAAACCTTAGTAGGTCGTGCTGATATGGTCTATGAAGTGATTTTAGGTAAGGCTTTTATTAGCGTAGAAGAATTTTTAGGACTTGAGAATGGAAATATTATTAAATTAAATAGAAATGCTGATGATAAAGCTATTGTGAGCGTTGATGGAAAAGATGTATTTTTAGCTCAATTTGGTATTCATAGATACCAAAAATCAATTAAGATTTTAGATTTAATTAAAACTGATAAAGATGAGGTTAAAAACATACTTGAAGCTTATGAATTAGAGCGTAAAACAAAGGCTGCAGAATTTGATAAAGTAGTAGAAATTCAAGAAGAATTGTCAATGGAAGATGAGGAAAAATTAGATGATTGATGAGTTTTTAGGTTTATTTGTAAATGAATGTATTGCCACTATTGAAGGGCTTACAGGAAAAAGTGCTAGATTTAGTGAATATAGTGAGTTTGATATTAAAAACAATGCCTTAAAACCACCTATTTTAAAAGCTGTTTTTAAAAGCGAAGATAAAGAATTTGCATTTTTATCAAGTCCTGTTTTAATGAGTGCGATTTCTGAATGGATGATGGGCGAAGAAGAAATCTCAATGAATGAGAATTTAGGCACAGATGAGCTTGACGCTAGCAAAGAAGCAATTAGCAATATATTTTCAGCATTTTCAACTTCATTAAATGCACAAAAAGATTTACCTAAGTTTAATTTTAGCTTAGAAAAATGTGAGTTTTTGACTGATGAGTGTGATTTATCTAAGTTTTATAAAATTTATTTTTATGATGTAAATATCAATGATTTAAATGAGCAAATAAGTCTTGCTATCAATGAAAAAGCTTATAAGCTTTTAAATCCTAATTCAAATTCTACAAAAGAAAGCGAAGTAAGTGCGCCTAAAATGGATTTGGGTGAGTTAAAAAATATTAATTTAATAATGGATGTAAAGCTTCCGATTAGAGTTAGAATTGGTAGTAAAAAAATGCTTTTAAAAGATGTTTTAACAATGGATATAGGTTCTGTTATTGAGCTTGACCAATTAGCAAATGACCCTTTAGAAATCTTAGTTGGGGATAAATGTTTTGCTGAAGGAGAAGTTGTTATTGTTGATGGAAATTTTGGTGTGCAAATTACTAAAATCGGAGATAAAAAAGAAAGGTTAGAAAGTCTTAGATGAAATCAGTTACAATTTTTGGCTCGGCTAGATTTGATGAAAATAATAAATATTATAAAGACGCTTTTGAATTAAGTGAAGTTCTAGCAAAGAACGGCTATAGCATTACTACAGGTGGTGGCGGTGGTATTATGCACGCTGCTAATAAAGCTGCTTTTTTAGTTGGCGGGGTTGAGAGTATTGGTATTAATATAAAATTACCAATGGAACAAAGATTAAATGAATATTGCACTAAATCTATTGAATTTAGCGATTTATCTTTAAGAAAAAAAGCCTTAATGCAAAATGATGTAATGATAGTTTGTGCTGGTGGATACGGAACTTTAGATGAATTATTTGAAGTTTTAACCTTAGCTCAAACAAAATTAAGAAATTATAAAATCATTTTATATAACGAAGAATTTTTTAAACCATTAGTTGATTTTTTTAAAAATACACTTTTAAATTCCGGTGCAATTGATGAGAGTTCTTTAAATATTTTTAGCATAGCAAATACACCTAGTGAAGTTTTAGACTTAATAAAATAATTTTTTTACCGATATACCCTAAAGATTATTAACAAGGAAAAAGAATGAGAATAACAAGCTCTTATATTTATTCACAAAATTTAGGCAATTTTCAGCGTCAGCAAAATATGATAAATGACGCAAATAACCAATTAACAAGTGGTTTGAAGATTAATCAATCTTATGATGACGCTGGAATTTATTCAGAAGGTTCAAGACTTGTTTATGAGATTTCTACATTTCAGCAAATTAGCGAAGCTGCTAGTAAAGCTATAAATATTACAAAAAACTCTGATAAAGCAGTAGATGAAATGAGTAAGGCACTAGACCAATTTAAAAACAAATTAATTCAAGGTGCAAACGAAGTTCATTCTGATACTTCTTTAAACGCTTTAGCAAATGACTTACAAAAAATAAGAGATCATATTGTAAATATTGCAAATACAAGTATTAACGGACAATATTTATTCAGTGGAACTAATGTTGGGACTAAGCCTTTTGATGAAAAGGGTAATTATTATGGCAATGATGAAAATATGCAAGTTTTACTAGGGTCTAATGTGTATAATGATTACAATATTTCAGGTCAGGAGCTTATGAAAGGTGTTGATAATGATTACAAAAAAATAATCAGCACAAATGTTCGTTTGGTTGATAGAAGATATGATATTAATAAACCAGAAGAAGTGCATTATATTACTCAAGATAGTAAGATTAAAGACTTAATTGGTAAAGAATATTTAAAACCACAAGCTAATGGAAAAGAACTTAATGTGAATGATCATTTTTTAAAAAATGATGAAGGAAGATTTCCTGATACTTATTTTTATGTTCGTGGGACTAAGGGAAATGGTGAGAGTTTTAAAGCTAAGTTTAAGATGGGTGCTAGTGAAGATGTTGGTGCTATGCTTAATAAAATAGGTGAGTTATACGGAAATACTAAAGAAAATAAAGTAGTAGATGTAACGCTTAGCAATAATGGAACAATAGAAATTACTGATTTAAAAAATCAAGAAAGTAGAATTAATTTTTCTATGTTTGCAGCTACTGCTAAGGCTGATGATTTCGGACAAATTTATCCACCAAAAATACCTGATACACCACCAATGCCTATCATTCCTTTTCCTGTTAAAAGTGAGTTAGCAAGTGTAACTAATCCAAATGATTTAAGAAATAATAATAATGTTTTTGTTTTAGAATTTACAAATACAGGTAATATAGATACTTCTTTTACTAGTGATGGGATTGATTATTCTAGGTCTTTATTTAGTAAAAAAGATAATATCTTAAGCTCAAACATAGCTCAAGTAGATAAAAATAATAATGTAGCTACTAATGAGACTAAATTAGTTGAGGCTTCGCAAGGAACATTAAAGCTAAATCCAAATGATACTACAAGACCTGATAGTGTTTTAAAACTAGAAATTACTTCAAAAAATAAGGTACATTATTCAATAGATTTTAATATTACTCAAGGCACTGCAACGGCTAGTTATAAACAAAATGGTCAAGATAAAAAGGTAACTTTACCTATTACAAATGTGGTTTATGATAATAATCAGCATATTTCAGATAGTGTTAAGACAAATCCTGAAAATATAACATATAAGCAATTAGGAGATGTTATTTCTATGTTTGCTAGTGATAATATCCCAACTAAAGATTATCAATTAGTGCCAAAATATCCAAATCAAGCTAATTCTCCTATGATTTTAAATAATGATGATAAAGCAGAATTAGAAAGGCTGTTAATTAATTCTAAAAATTCAGTTGATGTAGGTCTTAATGAAAAAGGTCAAATGACTTTAATAGACAAAGGTGCGACTACTACTAAAATAGATTTAGCTATATTTGACGCTAATACTATGAATAAAGATGAATTTGATTTTGGAAATGATGCTAATGGTTTGCCAATTGCTGAAGGTTCTAAAAAGGGAGATTTGTTTAATTTTAATACAAATTCTACTTTAATTGTTGATGAAGGTAGGGTTGATATTATAAAAGACCTTGATAAGATGATAGAAGCTGTTAGAAATGGAAATTATAGAGCAGATAGTAATAATCCTGAATTGTTAAAAAGTGTTGGTATTCAAGGAGCTTTAAAAAGGATTGACCATTTACAAGATCATATTAATAAAGTTCATACAAAAATAGGTGCAACTCAAACAAGTATTCAAAATTCTCAAGATAGAGCAGATTTAATGAAAGTAAATGTTGAACAAGTTAAGGCGAAGGTTCTTAATTCAGACCCTGTAGAAAGCCAATTAATGCTAATGCAAGCGACAATTACCTTACAAGCTACTTTGCAAGCTAGTGCGCAGGTTTCAAAATTAAGCTTATTAAATTATATGTAAGATGAAAAAAGAATTTATATTTATATTTGTTTCATTTATATTATTTTATTTTAGTTTCGGGCTGTTTTTGCCCGAAGCTAATGGATTGTTTTTAGCAAGTGCTTATTTTAGCAAGGGCTTAAGAATTTGTTTTGGAAATCTTTCTTATATTTTTTTATTAGCATTTGTAGGAAATTACTTATTTGTATATAAATCTTTTAAATATGCTTTAAAAATATTAGCCAATATAATTTGTAGTATTTTGATATTATCTTTACCTTTTTCTAGTGTTTTTGATTTTGGAATTATTAGCTTTTTAGGTTTTGTAAATATTGTATTTTTTATCTTGCTTGTATTTATTTTAATTTATTTTAATCATTCTTATATTTATTCAAAATTACAAGATAAAGATAAATTCAAAAATCTTTTTAAAAGCAAAGAAAAACCTATTAAAAAAGAAAAAATCATAAAAGAAACAAAAACTCCTAAAGAAGACAAATCAAAACCAAAAGAAGAAATTTTAAGTGATTTAGGCAATATTAGATTTGTAAAATCATATGAAATAAAAACTCCTAAAGAAGATGAAAAGACTAAAATTAATTTTACAAACGAACAAGGCAAAATAATTAGTGAGCCAAAAATAGTTTTAGAGCCTTTAATGCAGAAAATAAACAAAGATAGCATTAATAAAGATGATTTTAAAATAGTTAAAAACGAAATAAAAGAAGAAAAATCAATAGAGCAAAACGAAGAAATACAAAATGAAATTCCTGTTTTAAATTCTAATGATTTTCAAGATATTTTGATAGTAGATGAGCAAGATTCTCAAAGTTTTGTCCCTAAAAAAGGCAAAAAAGTAGAGATTTTAAATGAGCTTGAAGAAAATAAAGCAATTTTAAAAGATATTGAATTAGGAGCGATTGAAATACCAAGAGATTTTGAGCTACCTAGTGTGGAATTATTAGATAAAGCCGTAACTACAGAAATAATAATTAATGAAGATGAGCTTGATGAGAAAATAAACGAGCTTTTAGCAAAATTAAAGCATTTTAAGATTGATGGAGATGTGGTTAAAACATATTGGGGTCCTGTGGTTACTACATTTGAGTTTAGACCTGCTGCTGATGTAAAGCTTAGCAAAATTTCAGGCTTAGCTGATGATTTAGCTATGGCACTTAAGGCTACAAGTATTAGAATTCAAGCACCAATTCCAGGAAAAGATGTGGTAGGGATTGAAATTCCAAATAAAACTTCTCAAACAATTAATATTAGAACTATTTTTGAAGATGAATTATTTTCAAAGTCTAAAAGCAAATTAACAATAGCCTTAGGTAAGGATATAGTAGGAAATACTTTTGTAACTGATTTAAAACGCTTACCGCATTTATTAATAGCAGGAACTACAGGAAGTGGTAAGAGTGTAGGTATTAATGCTATGATTTTAAGTCTTTTATATAAAAATAGCCCAAGGACTTTAAGGTTATTGATGATTGACCCTAAAATGCTTGAATTTTCAATGTATAATGATATTCCGCACTTATTAACTCCTGTAATTACAAGAGCAGAAAAAGCAACTTTAGCTTTAAAAAATATGGTTTTAGAGATGGAAAGACGATATGAATTAATGGCTAGCGTTTATACTAAAAATATTGAGAGTTTTAATGAAAAAGCACCTAAATTAGGACTTGAGCCTTTTGCTTATATTGTAATTATTATTGATGAGCTGGCTGATTTAATAATGACTAGTGGAAAAGAAGTAGAAACTTATATAGCAAGATTAGCTCAAATGGCAAGAGCAGCAGGAATTCATCTAATAGTAGCTACACAACGCCCAAGTGTAGATGTAATAACAGGTCTTATTAAGGCAAATTTACCTAGTAGATTAAGCTATAAAGTTGGAACTGGAGTTGATAGTAAGGTTATATTAGATTCTAAAGGAGCTGAGAGTTTGCTTGGTCGTGGAGATAGTTTATTTACTCCACCAGGAACAAGTCAGATAGTAAGATTGCACGCTCCATTTGCAAGTGAAGAAGAGATAATTAGAGTAGTAGAGCATCTAAAAAAACAAGAAAAAGCAAATTATGATGAGAGTATTTTACAAGATTCAAGCTTTACTCAAACCTATGTTAAAAATAATGATGATAGTGTAGATGAATTATTCAGTGAAGCTGTAAGAATTATGCAAGAGAGTGGAAAAACTAGTATTTCTTATATTCAACGCCAATTAAATATAGGTTACAATAGAGCTGCTAATATTGTAGAGCAGTGCGAAAAGCAAGGAATTTTGAGCGAACCTAATTCAAAAGGTGTAAGAAGTCTTTTATAAAAAAATCTAAGGAGAAATATGACAAAAATAGGAAAAAAAGAATTTTATGTAGTAGCATTAATGTTGTTTGCAATGTTTTTTGGTGCGGGGAATTTTATTTTGCCACCAAAACTAGGAATGGATGCGGGGAATAATTTTTATTTAGCGATTTTGTTTTTTTGTGTAACAGGTGTTGCTTTACCTGTTTTAGGCGTTGCTGCAGTTGCTAAAGCAGGAACATTAAAAGAATTAGCAAGTAGAGTAAATGTAACATTTGCAGTAATTTTTGTAGCAGTTATTTATATTACCATAGGGCCTTTAGTAGCAATTCCAAGAGCTAGCACTATGCCTTATGAAATAATGATTTTACCTTTTGTTGATAATGAATATAATGTATATTATTTAGCTTTTTATAGTTTTATATATTTTGCACTTAATTATTATATATGCTTAAATCCTAGCACTATGTTAGATACATTAGGCAAGTATTTAACACCGATTTTACTTATTTTAATAGCAGTATTTTTTATATGCACTTTAATTTATTCAGAAGTAAATGTTAGCATTCCTAATCAAAATTACACTACCCACCCAGTAGCAACAGCATTTGTAGAAGGCTATCAGACTATGGATGCGCTTGCTGCTTTAGTATTTGGGATTAGCGTTGTTGGAGCTTTAAAATCATTAGGAGTTACTAATAAACATCAATTATCATTACTTACTATAAAAGCAGGATTATTTTCTGGAATTATTTTAATGATAGTTTATTTTGCTTTAGGGTATTTAGGCTATGTTTATGGTAATACCTTTAAAGACGCTAGTAATGGGGCTATTTTATTATCATTAATTAGTGATGATTTATTTGGTAGTTTTGGTAGATTTATTTTAGGATTTACTGCCTTACTTGCTTGTCTTACTACTACGATTGGTTTGATTGGCTCAAGTGCTAGTTATTTTAGTAGTGTTACTAAGATTTCTTATAAAACTTGGGTTATTATTTGGGTAGTTGCTAGTTTTGTTTTATCAATTCAAGGTTTAACGCAGATTTTAAAAGTAAGCGTTCCTATATTAATAGCGATTTATCCAATAGCTATAGTTTTAATAATTTTATCTTTAATAAATAATTTAATAAATGAGAGCAAAATCATTTATAGATTTAGCGTTTATACTGCGGCTTTTATAGGAATTTTAAACGCAATTGACAGCTCAATTTTAAGCATAAACGATGAAAAAATATTATCTTATTTAGGTATAGCTAAATATTTAGAAATGTTGCCATTTTACTCATCTATGCTTGGCTGGGTTATACCTGTGATTGTTATGTTTATATTAGGATATATTATTAATGTCTTTAGTAAAAAAGATGATTTTTAATTAAATCATCTTGTTACAATTCTACACACTTATTTCTTATTAATTAACAATTAATATCAAAAATTAAAATTTTGTGTTAAGATTAAGCATTTTTTAAAAGGAGTGCTAATGAAAGCAAAAATTTTAAAAGAAGCACTTAATTCACAAGAAATTCTGGTAGCACCAGGAGCTTCTTGTGCTTTATATGCAAGACTTATTGAATTAGCAGGTTTTAAAGTTGTTTATGCTACAGGAGCAGGTATGGCAAATATGCAGTTTGGTTTTCCTGATATAGGACTTGTTAGTATGAATGAAATGTTAGAAAATACAAAGAGAATAAACGACGCTACAAATCTTCCCGTAATAGCAGATATAGATAATGGCTACGGCAATGCTTTAAATGTTTATAGAACAGCAAAAGAATTTAGTAAAAACAAAATAGCAGCAATTCAAATAGAAGACCAGCAACTACCAAAAAGGTGCGGGCATTTTGATGGGAAAAAATTAATATCTCAAGATGAAATGTGTGCGAAAATCAAAGCTTGTAAAGACGCCTTAGAATATGATACTTTAATAATTGCAAGAACAGACGCAATTGCTGTTAATGGTTTTGATGATGCTATTAATAGAGCTAATGCGTATTTAGAAAGTGGAGCTGATATATTATTTATAGAAGCTCCTACTAGCATAGAACAAATGGCAAGTCTTCCTAAATTAGTAAAAGCTTATCATATTGCAAATATGGTAGAAGGTGGCAAAACTCCGATATTGAGCAATGATGAATTACAAAAAATGGGCTTTAATATAGTTCTTTATGCAAATGCTACTTTAAAAGCTGCTATTAAAGGTATGAATGATTTGTTAAATCATCTAAAAACTACAGGCAGAACAGATAATGCAGAACATTTAATGATTTCTATGAAAGAAAGAAATAGAATATGTGAATTTGATAAGTGGATGGATATAGAAAATAAATTTAAAGGATAATTATGAAAATTAAATGCAGTGTTTATAGGGGTGGCACGAGTAGGGGGCTAATATTTAACGCAAATGACTTGCCTAAAGATAAAAGCACTTGGGCTGATATATTTAAAAAATCCATTGATTGTCATAACCAAAACGCTATTGATGGGCTAGGTGGTTCTATATCATCAACCAATAAAATATGCGTTGTAAAAAGTGTAAATAATAAAAATTATGATATTGAGTGGGAATTCTTTCAAGCTGGGGTTATGAAAGATAGTATAGATAATAAGGGCACTTGCGGGAATTTAATAGCTGCTGTTGGAGCTTATGCTATTAATGAAAAATTATTTAGTTTTGATAGGTTTGCAAGCAATGTATGTGTTAGAATTTACAATACAAATATTAAAAAAATTATTGAATTTAAAGCTAAGATTAAAGATGGAGAATTTGTAGAAAAAGGTTCTAGTATTATGCAAGGAGTTTTTGGTGGTTGTGAGCTAGCTGATGTTTTTATTAAAAATGCAGGGGCTGAACAAACAGGACTTAAATATCCATTAGGAAAAATTAGCAATTTTAATGGTTATAGAGCTACTTTACTTGATTTAATAAATCCATTTTTATATGTTGATGCAAGGGAATTTGATTTAGATTTTAATTTAAATTATAATGATTTTAGTGCTTTAAAAGCTATTGAAGATTTAAACAAATTAAGAGATTTTTATGCTATTAAATTAGGTTTTGCTAAAGATGAAAATGATTTAGAAAACAATCAAGCTATACCAAAAATAGCAGCACTTTTTAAATCTGATGATAAAAGTGAATTTGATATAGGAATTAGGGTTTTAAGCCTTAGAAATCTTCACAAAAGCTCGCCTGCTAGTGGATTATATAATTTAGCCGTTGCAGCATTAGAAAATGGCACTTTAGCAAATGAGCTTAGTGGTTTAACTATGATACAAAATGGTATTCAAGATGTAAAAATCAAACATTTTTTAGGCGTAGTAGATGTTAGCGTAGAGATAGAAAGTGGTAAAATCATAGGTGTTGGACTTAAAAGAAGTGCAAGAAGAATAATGGACGGATTTATTTACATTAATTAAAAGGAGAAAATATGAAGAAATTTAAATGTAGTATTTATAGAGGTGGCACATCTAAAGCTGCTTGTTTTTATGAAAAAGATATGCCAGCAAGAGTTAAATGGGGCGAGTTTTTAGCTGATGTTATGGGAACTGCTACAAAGCAAATTGATGGAATTGGTGGTGCTGCGTCAGTAACTTCAAAAGTAGCTATAGTTGATATTAAAAATAATGAATTAACTTATACTTTCGCTCAAGTAAATATTGATAAAGAAATGGTTGATTTTAATAGTAATTGTGGAAATATTAGCTCATGCGTTGGTGCTTTTGCTTATGATTTGGGTTTGATTGATTTAAATGATTCTAAAATGTATGAAAAAATCATTATAAAAGATGAGTGTGATTTAGAAAATAAAATAATTTGTGTTAGGATTTTAAATACCAATACAAATAAATATTTAAAGGCTAGATTTAAATTAAGCGATGATTTAAAGAGTTTTGAACCAGCAGGAGATACTAAAATAGCAGGAGTGCCAAATACAGCTAGTGAAATTAAATTAGGTTTTATTAATCCTGAAGGCTCTATGAATAAAGGATTATTGCCTACAAATTCTGCAAAACAAGTTGTAAATACAAGTTTTGGCAATATTGAAATTAGTATAGTAGATGCTGGAGCAGCGCTTGTGTTTATGAGAGCTAAAGATTTATTAAGTGGCAATATGTATGATGAAATTTCTCAAAACGAGCTTGATAAAATTGAAGAAGTAAGAAGTATAGCAAGTGAGCTAATTGGCTTAGCAAAAAAAGAAGAAGCAACAGCAAAAAATCCATCAGTGCCTAAAGCTTGTTTGGTTGATTTCGTGCAAGATTACACTAGCACAAGTGGTGCTAAAATATCAAAAAATGATATAAATGTATGCGTTAGAATGATGAGTATGCAACGCCCACACCCATCAATTGCAGTTACAGGAACGGTATGTATTTCAATGGCAGCAAAGACACAAGGCACATTAATTAATGAGCATTTAAGTAGCTTTTCTAATGAATTAGTAATAGCTCATCCAAGTGGGACAATTACGGGATTTATTGATAATGATAGTGTGAGTGTGATTAGGACTGCAAGATGCTTAATGCAAGGCTATGTATTTACTAGAAAAGATTATTAAGTTAAATTTCTAATTTAAATTCCTTTTTGGAATTTAAATTAGGATTAAGTATTTTATAAATTAATAATGGCTTATAAAATACTTTAAAAATTATTTGGTTTGATATTATTTTTTTCGTGTTTATTTAAAAACTCTTTCATATTAGACACTTCACAAGTAAATCTTCCTAGACTTTCATCAGAGCGAATTACTCTATGGCAAGGTAGTATTATTAAATAAGGGTTTTTTGATAATGCAGTTCCTACTGCACGATAGGCTTTAGAATTTATTCTATATGCTAATTCTTTATAAGTTATAGTGTTTGCATAAGGTATATTTTTAAGTTCATTTAAAACTTCTTTTGTAAAAGTAGAAAATTTATCAAGATTAAGTTTTATATTTGTAAAATCAAAATCTTCTCCCTTAAAATACTTTAAAAGTTCAGATTTTACTAATGAAGTTATTTGATTTGGTTTTTCTTTTAAAGTAGCAAGATTTGTAATATCAACTGAAATCAAATACTCATCATTAGCTTTTATTAAAACTATAAAGTTTTTAAATTTTATAATTTCAATATACATTAAGAGCCAAAACTACCAGAACTACTAGCACCACTTGTGCTTTGGCTTTTAAAAAATCCACTACTTTTTGAAGCTCCTGCACTAGGTGTGCTTTTAAAGCTATTTACACTTCTTTGATATGTGCTTGGGTTTTGATAATGCGTAGCTTTGTTTGCATTAAAATGTGAATTATTAAATAACTTATTGCCTATCCAAGAGCCAATGATTGCACCTGCTACAGAGCTTAGCAAAACTTCGCCTAATGAATGATTTGAGCCAATACTTTCATTTGTTAATGAGCTTTGATTTGCTTCTATTTTTGCATTTTCAGCTTTTATTAGCTCATCCATCTCAGCCTTGCTTAATACTCTTTCATTTCCATTTAATTCTTTTAGAACTACTCTTGTTTCATCACTTGGAAATTCATCTTTAATTCTGTATTGTTTAGGAGCATATTCTTCTATTATTAAAAATGAGCCTTTAGCTTGTTGTTGCTCTTCACCACCACAAGCACTTAATAATGAACCAGCTACAATTGCAGTTAAAGACGCTTTGTAAGTTAAGTTATTTAAATTCTTAAACATTTTTCCTCCTAAATCTTTGATAATTTTTTGTTTCTTATAAATACTTGATTGTTTTCTAGTTTTATTTTTTTACTTTTAAAAAGCCTTGATATGAGATATTTTTTTATTTTTTCACGCTTTTTTTTCTTAAATCTTAATAAATATTCATCTATTAAAATCCATTTTGCTTTTATAATTACTGGTAGATTTATTTTATTTTTTAATTCTTCGTTTTCTTTTTTTAATTCTTCGTTGCTTAGTTTTAAGATTTTTATTTGTTCTAATAGCTCATCTTTAATAGCTAAACTATTTTGTTCTGGTTCTATTAAAACATAGGTTTTATTATCTTCTTTTATTGATTTTAAAGTGCCTCTTCTAATTCTATTATAAATAGCTTCTTTGCTGATATTTAAGTATTTTGCGGCGTCTTTTACTAAGAGTTTCATTTCTAACCTTTAAAAAGGGGATAACCCCTTTTTATTAAAGCTTTGCTTCGTAATGTCTTAACATATATAGGCGTTTTAGCATTTTTTTTCTAGCTGAAATTTTTTGTTTTTTGCGAATTTCAGTCATAGGTTCAAAAAAGCGTCTTGCTCTAACTTCTGTTACGATTAGGTTACGATCAGTTTGCTTTTTGAATTTGCGATAAGCCTCGTCAAAAGATTCGTTATTATGAACTTTAATCCCTGGCACGGCAATCACTTCCTTTCGTTGTAAAATTAAAAGTGCTAATTTATAAAAAAATTGTTAATAAACAAAATATTTTTTAATTTACTATTCTTAATTTTTAAAGACTAAAATTATCTTAAAATTACAAATTAAGTTAAAATTAAGGAGAACGTAATGGGAAATATTACAAATTATTTTAAAAAGCGGACTACATTTTATGTTTTACTTACCTGTATTATTTTTATTATTCCATTTATTAGAATAAATGGTAATCATTTATTTTTGCTTAGTTTTGATAAACAAAAATTAGATTTATTTTTCATATCTTTTAATACAAACGAGTTGTATTTAATGCCATTTTTATTAATTATGATGTTTGTATTTATTTTTTTTATTACAAATTTACTTGGTAGAGTTTGGTGTGCTTGGGGCTGTCCTCAAACTATATTTAGAATAATTTTTAGAGATTTAATACAAACTAAATTATTTAGAATTTATAGTGGCAGAAAAAATAAACAAAATAAACCAAGAAATAAAATATTTGCAAGAATTGCAAGTGTTATTGTGTTTTATCCAATTAGCTTAATTGCTGCAAGTAATTTTTTATGGTATTTTGTTCCACCTGAAGATTTCTTTACTTATCTTGACCATTTTAATGAACACTTACTTTTATTTGGAATTGTTTTATGCTTATCTTTATTTATAACATTTGATATTACTTTTATTAAAGAGAATTTTTGTGCTTATATTTGTCCTTATGCAAGAATTCAAAGCGTTATGTTTGATAACGACACAAAAAGTGTTATATATGATGAAAGTCGTGGCGGAATTATTTATAAAGATGGAGAAAAAATTATAAAAAAACCAATAGGCGGAGAATGTATAGCTTGTGAAGCCTGTGTAAAAATATGTCCAACTCATATAGATATTAGAAAAGGAATGCAACTTGATTGTATAAATTGTCTTGAATGTGCTGATGCTTGTTCAAATGTTCAAGCAAGATTTAATAGACCATCATTAATATCTTGGTCTAGCACAAAAGAAATAAAAACTAAAGAAAAACTTAAATTCTTTAGATTTAGAACTATTGTTTATATAGTTGTATTGTGTGCTATGTTTATTGGGTTAGTTTTAACGGCTGGTAGCAAAGAAACTATGCTTATGAATATAAATAGAACTACTGAATTATATACAATAAATAAAGATGAAAATTATGTTGATAATGCCTATGTTATATTATTTCACAATACTAGCAAGCAAGACCATAGATTTTATTTAGAAATATTAGATGATGATATTAGTATTTTAAAACCTAAAAAAGATTTTAGAGTTAAAGCTGGTGAGAAATTAAAACAAATTGTTATTTTAAGAAGTGAGCTTAAGAAAGTTAAAAAACATCATAAGCATATTAATATAAGAGCTTATGCCTTAGATGATGATAAAATATTTACCATAAAGGATACAATATTTATATATCCTAAGGAGAAAAAATGGAAGGAAAAGAAGAAATAATTTTAAAAGTAGCCCTTGAACTATTTTTAGAAAAGGGCTACGAAAATACAAGTTTAAACGATATTGTTAAAGTAACTGGCGGTTCTCTTGCGACGATATATAAAAAATTTGAAAATAAAAATAATTTATTTTTAAAGGCTTTAAAATTTAGGGCAGAAACTAGGTTAGAGAATTTAAAAATTATGATTTCTTCAAAAGCCAACTTGGATTTACCAGATTTTTTAAATGTATTTGGTAATGAATATTGTAATTTTTTTATAGGCGAAGATAATGCAAAATTTTTAAGATTAGTTCTTGAGAGAACTTATCAAGATATTAATTTTAAACAAGAATGTGCAAAAGCAGATAAAGATGTAATAATTAGATTTTTATGTGAAGTATTTGAGAAAAAAATCAAAAAAGAAATTCTAAATGAAATAAGTGCTTATAATTTAGCTAATTTATACTGCTCTATGATTAGAAGTAATAAGATTTTTGATTTGATTTTTAACTCTAAAGAAATCTTTACAAAAGATGAATTAAGTGAGCATGTAAAAAATGTAAATATCTTATTTTTAAGGGCTTTGCGTTAATTTCATTAACTTAAATGTAATTATAATTACATCTTTAAAATTTAAAATTACAACAAGGAAGATTTATGAAAAGACTTATTAAATTAAGTTTCGTTGCTAGCTTATTATTATTTACAGCTTGCAATGACAAGGTAGAGCAAAAGCAGCAAGAAATGCCACCTTCTATTGTAGATATTAAAAAAGTAAGTTTAGAAAATGCTGAAATTTATTATCAATATGCAGCGAAATTAGAAGCTAATAAAGATGTAGTAGTTTTGCCAAAAGTATCGGGCGAGATTAAAAAAATATTATTTAAAGATGGCGATTTTGTAAAACAAGGAACAATTTTATATAAGATTGATGATGAGCAATATAAAGCTAGTTTGGATTTAGCGTTAGCTGATGTTGGTGTTGCTAAAGCAAACTATGAAAATGCTAATACTGATTATAATAGAACTAAAGACTTATATGCTAAAAAAGCAGTTAGCCAAAAAGAATTTGATGCAAAAGAAGCGGCATTTAAAAGTGCAAAAGCTAGTTTAGATAGAGCTAACGCATCTTATAAGATAGCTAAATTAAACTATGATTATACTAATGTAAAAGCTCCATTTGATGGATATGTGCAAGCTTCGTTAGTTGATGCTGGAAGCTATGCTAATGCAAATAATACTCAATTAGTAAAAATTGTAGATCAAAATACTTTAAAAGCTACATTTTTTATATCAGATACAAATATGGAACAAATTAAAAGAAATAATAATGATTTAAAAAGTGCAAAAGCTAATTTTACTTTAAATGGTAAGACTTATGAAGGTAAAGTTGAGTTTATATCAAATTATAATGAATTAGCAAGTACTAAAGCTTATGCGGTTTTTGAAAATACTAATCAAGAATTAAGTGCAGGAACCTTTGTTAGTCTTAAACTAAGCAATATTATGCAAAATGATTCTTTTGTAATTAGTAGAGAAAATTTATTACAAGATATTGATGGATATTATGTATTTGTTAAAGACAAAAATATAACAAAACAAATTCATGTTAAAACAATTTTTGATGATGAGAAAATTGCCGTAATTGATGCAAAAACAAGTGATTTAAAAGTTGATGATGAATTGATTTTAAATAATTATAAAAAGATTTATCCTGGCGCAAAAATAGCAACTAAGGCAGAATTTGGTGCGATGATGCAAAAGCAAGCTCCTAAAGAGCAGACTAAGGAACAATAATGTTTTCTAAGTTTTTTATATATAGACCAGTATTTGCGATAGTTGTTTCAATTATAATTACTATTGCTGGTATTTTAGGAATGAAGGGTTTGCCTATTGAAGAATATCCTAATGTAACATCTCCAACGGTTAGGGTAACTGCTAATTATTCTGGCGTTGATGCAGCTACGCTTTCTCAAAATGTAGCAAGTATTCTTGAAGACGCAATTAATGGTGTTGAAGATATGATTTATATAACTTCAAGCTCAAGTTCAAGTGGTTTGATGTTTTTAAATGTTTATTTTAAGGTTGGAAAAGACCCATCAAAAGCATTAATTGATGTTAATAATAAAGTTCAAAGCGTTCAAGCAAAAATGCCTGAAGAAGTTAAAAAATTAGGTGTTAGTGTTGATGAAACTAGCTCAAATATTTTAGCTGTTGTTTCGTTTTATTCTCCTGATGATAGCCGTGATGAAACTTATCTAAGTAACTATGCTACATTAAATGTGGCTGAAGAGTTAAAGAGATTAGAAGGTATTGGTAGTGCTGAAGTAATTGGAGCTAAAGATTATTCTATGAGAATTTGGCTTGATTCAGAAAAGCTTAATAAATATGATTTAAATCCAGCTGTTGTAAGTGCAGCTATAAGAGAACAAAACTCACAATATCCAACAGGAACAATAGGCGATTTACCTATGAAAGAAATTAGTCCATTTGTTTATACAATGAGCGCTAAAGGTAAGCTTAGTAAGGTAAGTGATTTTGAAAATATCATAATAAAAGCACTTCCAAATGGAAATATTTTATATTTAAAAGATATAGCAAGAGTAGAGATAGGAACTAAAAACTATGGTTTTGCCGGACTTAATAATGGTAAAAAAATGGTTCCTATGATGATTAATTTAAAATCAGGTGCAAATGCTATAGCAGTAGCTAAAGCTGTGCAAGAAAAATTAGAAGAGCTAAGCAAATTCTTCCCAAGTGGTGTTGCTTATAGTATGCCTTATGATACTACTGATTTCGTAAAAGATAGTATAAGCGAAGTTGTTCAAACATTTGTTGAAGCTATTTTACTTGTTTTAATAGTTATGTATATGTTCTTAAAAAACCTTCGTGCAACTATTATTCCATTAATTGCTGTGCCGGTTTCTTTACTTGGAACTTTTGCTTTCCTTTATGTTTTTGGTTTTACAATCAATCTTATTACATTATTTGCTTTAGTTTTAGCAATCGGCATTGTTGTTGATGATGCTATTGTTGTTGTAGAAAATGTTGAGCGTGTGTTTAGAAGTGGTATTACAAAAGATGTAAAAGCAGCTACTAAAATGGCAATGGATGAAGTAACCGGACCTGTAATTTCTATCGTTTTAGTATTAAGTGCGGTATTTATTCCTGTATCATTTTTAGATGGATTTGTAGGGCAAATTCAAAGACAATTTGCAATTACTCTTGTAATTTCTGTTTGTATTTCAGGTTTTGTTGCATTAACGCTAACTCCTGCATTATGCGGTATATTATTAAAAGACCATGAAGATAAGCCTTTTTATTTAGTTAAAAAATTTAATGACTTTTTTGATTGGAGTATTAATATTTTTGGTAGTGCAGTTGCAAAAGTTTTAAGACATGTAATTCCAAGTTTAATAGTGGTTGCTATATTCTTTTATGGAATTTTTGCCTTACTAAAAATTATTCCTAGCTCTCTTGTTCCTAGCGAAGATAAGGGTGCTGTATTGGTTTTATCACAATTAAAATCTTCTAGCAACCTAGATAAAACTCTAGCCTTTAATAATAAAATCTATGATATGGTTAAGAATAATCCTGCAGTAGAAAGTATGATTTCTTTAAATGGATTTGATGTAGAGAGTTCAGCTCTTTCTCCAAGTGCTGGAATTTCATTTATTACATTAAAAGATTATAAAGATAGAAAAGATTTAGGTATTAATGGAGATAGTGAAAATTTAGCTAATACTTGGATGAAAAATATGTGGCTTGACCCTGATGGTTTTGCATTTTTCTTAAATCCACCACCGATTATGGGGCTTTCTTTAACAGGCGGATTTGAAATGTATGTGCAAAATAAATCAGGTAAAAGTTATGAAGAAATTAAAAAAGATATAGATACTTTACTTGCAGCAGCATCAAAAAGACTTGAATTAACTCAAGCAAGAACGACTTTAAATACTGATTATCCTGAGTTAAAAGTAAGTGTTGATGAGAAAAAAGCTAAAATTTTAGGGCTTAGTTTAAGTGATATATATTCAAATTTAAATTTAATTTTTGGTTCTGTTTATGTGAATGATTTTACTGCTTTAGGTAAAAATTTCCAAGTAAATGTAAGAGGCGATGAAGAATTTAGAAATAAAAGAACAAGTCTTGAAAACATTTATGTTAAAAATAGTGAAGGCAAAAGCATATCTTTAGCTAGTGTTGTTGATATTAAGCCAAGTGTAGCAGCGTTTTCAGTAACTAGATTTAACCTTTTCCCAGCTGCAAAAGTTACAGCTTCTCCAGCTCCAGGATATACTAGTGGAGATGCTATTAATGCTATAGTTGAAGTATTTAATGAAACTATGAATAAAGATGAATATTCTTATGCTTGGGCAGGAAGTTCTTATGAGGAAGTAAATGCTAGTGGTAGTGGTTCTACTGCATTTGCATTAGGTATGGTATTTGTATTTTTAATACTTGCAGCTCAATATGAAAGATGGTTAATGCCACTTGCAGTAATTACGGCAGTTCCTTTTGCAGTATTTGGAAGTTTAGCAGCAACTTATTTAAGGGGTATGCAAAATGACATATATTTTCAAATAGGTTTATTATTGTTAATTGGTCTTAGTGCAAAAAATGCTATATTAATTGTTGAATTTGCTATGGAAGAAAAATATAAACACGGCTTAAGCACTTATGATGCAGCTATAAAGGCGGCAAAACTTAGATTTAGACCTATTATTATGACTTCTTTAGCGTTTGGTTTTGGTATTTTACCTTTAGTATTTAGTGAAGGTTCAGGTAGTGCTGCTAGACACTCACTTAGCACAGGGCTAGTTGGTGGTATTATTATAGCTTCTAGTATATCTATTTTATTTGTGCCTTTATTTTTCTATTTACTAGAGAGTTTAAATGATAAGGTTTTTAAAAAGAAAGGAAAGCAAATTAATGAATAAGCTTTTAATATCAGCAATCGCAGCTTTATTTTTAGCTGCTTGCTCTAGTGTTAATAATTATGAGCTTAAAACTCCAAATAATTTAGATAATAATACTAAATTTGAAATTAAAGATTGGAGAAGCTTAGGCAAAGATGAAAATCTTAATCGCTTGATTGAGATTGCTATGGAAAATAATGAAGATGTTAAAATAGCTATTAATAATCTTTTAATAGCTGAATCAAATTTAGTAAGTGTTGGGATTAAAAGAGAGCCTAGCATTAATCTTGGCATTAATGCAAATGAGAGATTAATTAAACACCAAAAGCCAACTTACGGGCATTCTTTAGGTCTTAATTTATCTTATGAAATAGATTTATTAAATAAATTTGGTAAGGCTAAAGATAATGCTATTTATAGTGCTAATATTAGCGAATTTGATGTAGAAAATACTTATCAAACTATTGGATTTAGTATTGCAAAACTTTATTATCAAGTTGTAGCAACTAATAAAAAAATAGAAATTTTAGAAGACTTTATAAATAGCTATGAAAAAACTTTAAAATTAAAAGAAGAGCAATATAAATTAGGCTTTATTACAAAATCAGTTCTTTTACAAACTAAAGAACAATTTACTCTAAATCAAACTAAATTAAGAAGTTTAAAATTAGAAAGAGATTTATATATTAATTCTTTAGATATTTTAGTTTATGGATTAAATCAAGAAAAAGAACCAATTAAATTTGCTAATAACTTAATAGAAGATTTTGTTATGCCAGCTACTATACCAAGCTCTGTTATGACAAATCGTCCTGATATAGCAAAAGCAATTTTAGATGTAAAAATAGCTCATAATAATGCAAAAATTGCTTGGGATAGCTTTTTTCCAACCTTTACAATAGGTGCTGGTGTTAGTTGGAGTGGAGATACACATAATGTATTTTCTGACCCTGTTGGTTCAATTACTGCTAGTTTGTTACAACCTTTATTTAATTTAGGTGATGTTGATGAGCAAGTAATTAGAGCAAATTTAGCTCAAGATAATGCAGTATTAGGCTATGAAAAAGTAGTAAAAACTGCGTTAAAAGAAATAGAAGATGCTATTTTAAAATATAATAATGCCGAAGTTAAATTAAGAGATTATGATGAAATAGTAAAACTAGAAGAAGAAATTTATGAGTTTAATAAGCTTAAATTTAATGAAGGAGAAATCAGCTTTTTAGAATTCTTAGATAGCGAAAGAGCTTTACAAAATAGCTTAATAGAGCAAATTGATTTAAAATTAGGCAAGATAACTGCAGGAATTGATGCTTATAAAGCTATTGGAGTTAAAAAACTTGAATTTAGGAAGTGATTTTTATATGAACCTAGCCTTAAAAGAGGCTTGGAAATATCAATTCTTAACTTATCCAAATCCTGCCGTAGGTTGTCTAGTATTAGATAAATACGGCAAGATTTTAAGTATTAAAGCACACCAAAAAGCAGGAACATTTCACGCAGAAAGATTATGTGTGAATGAAATCTTAGAAAAATATGGAAAAGATGCTTTAAAAGATAGTGTATTTTATGTAACTTTAGAGCCTTGCAGTAAGCAAGGTCGCACTCCACCTTGTCATGAATTATTAATAAAATATAAAGTTAAAGAAGTAAATATAGGCTCAAGTGATAGTTCTCAAAATGGTATAAATGAATTAAGACAAGCTGGAATTAAAGTAAATCTTGGGATTTTACAAGATGAATGCGATAAACTAATTGCTCCATTCAAATTCTGGCTAGATAATAAGCCTTTTGTTTTATTTAAATTAGCAATTAATCTAAATTATAACAATGAAGGTAGTATTAGTAATGAGTATTTAAGGACATATTTTCACGAAATTAGAACCAATATAGATTATTTAATAATTTGTGGCAATACTTTAAGACTTGATAATCCTATGCTTGATGCTAGATATTCTACTAGCAAAAAAGCACCTAATTTATTAGTATTTTCAAAATATTTTCAAGATTTAAATTCTAATTTTAAATCACTAAATATTTTTAAAACTAATAGAGAAATTATTTTTGGTAAAAATCCTTTAAAATTAAAAGATGAATTGCAAGAGCAAAATATTAAATTTGTAATGATTGAAGGCGGGTTTAATGCCTTAGAGCTTTTCAAAAATCAAATAGATTGGTTGTTTTTACAACAAAGTAATTCTACTTATAAAAATTCAAATAACTTTAAGTTAAGTTTAAGTCCTATTTATCAAAGTACTACAAAAGATTTTTATAATAAACCACACGAATATCAACAATTCGGATTTTATGAAATAAGGGAATAAATGTTAGAAAAATATTTTGAAAAATTCCTAGTAAATTCTAGGTTTATTACAATCTTGCCTGTTATTTTTGGTCTTTTAGGTGCTTTTATATTATTTTTTATTGCTAGTTTTGATGTGTATAAGGTCATAAAAGTTACATATACTTATTATTTTTTAGGTGCTGATATTGACATTCACGAAGAAGCTGTAAGCACTATAGTTGGAGCTGTTGATTTATATTTAATGGCTTTAGTTTTTTATATATTTTCTTTTGGAATATATGAATTATTTATAAGCGATGTTGAAGAATTTAAACAATACAAACAAAGCAAGGTTTTAGAAGTTCATAGTTTAGATGAGCTAAAAGATAAGCTTGGTAAAGTTATTATTATGGTTTTAGTTGTTAATTTTTTCCAACACGCACTTAATTTAAAATTTAGCTCAAGTATGGATATGCTTTATTTAGCAATCGGTATTATGTGTATTTGCCTTGGATTATGGGCTTTACATAAAAGTGATAATAAATCTAAAGAACACTAAGGAGCAAAGATGATATTTATAGATACTTGTTTTGGAAAAAAAAGTGATGTTATGCCTATTTGGATGATGCGTCAAGCAGGTAGATATCTAGCTGAATACAAGGCTACTCGTGCTAGAGCAGGAGATTTTTTAAGTCTTTGTAAGGATTATAAATTAGCTAGTGAAGTTACGCTTCAACCAGTGGATATACTAGATTTTGATGCGGCTATTATATTTTCAGATATTTTAGTAGTGCCACTTGAGATGGGCTTACCACTTAGATTTGAAGCAGGTGAAGGTCCTGTTTTTGATGAGATAATATCAAGTGAAATTGATGTAGAAAAATTAAATATAAATGCAGCTAATAAATTAACTTATGTTTATGACGCTATAAAATTAACTCGTGAAAAATTAGCTTCAAATAAAGCTTTAATAGGATTTTGTGGTGCTCCTTGGACTTTAGCAACATATATGATAGAAGGAAAAGGCTCTAAAACTTATGCAAAAAGCAAAAGAATGATTTATGAAAATCCAGCCTTAGCACATAAATTATTAGCAAAAATTACTGAAGTTTTAAAAGAATACTGTGAAAATCAAATAAAAGCAGGTGCTAATGCTATTCAGATTTTTGATAGCTGGGCTAATGCGCTTGAGCCTAGTGCTTATTTGGAATTTGCTTGGAAATATATTCAAGATTTAGCAAGTTATTTAAAGACAAAATACCCACATATTGCAATAATTGCTTTTCCTAAAGGAGTAGGTGGTTTTATTGAATGCTTGGATGCAAAAATTGATGTTTTAGGTGTTGATTGGAGCACTCCACTTCAAGTAGCAGCAAAAACTCCTTATGTATTACAAGGAAATCTTGAGCCTTGCAGACTTTATAGCAAAAAAGCTATAAAAGAAGGCGTTGAAATTATAAAAGAACTTACAAAAGATAAGGCTCATATATTTAATTTAGGGCATGGAATTTTACCTGATATTCCAGTAGAAAATGTAAGATATTTAATAGATTGTGTAAGAAATGCTTAGTTTAATATCTCTTGGCGGGACAATTTCTATGCGTAATTTAGGCGAAGGAGCAATTCCTAGCCTAAATGCTGATGATTTAACAAGTTCATTTAAAGACATTAATGCAATAACTTTTAGCAATATCTCAAGTCCAAATATAACTTTTTCAATGTTAATTGAAGTTTTAAATCTTGCAAAAGAAGAGATTAAAAAAGGCTCTCGTGCTGTAATTATTACTCAAGGAACTGATACTTTAGAAGAAAGTTCGTTTTTTTGTAATTTATTTTGGGATTTAGATGAGCCACTAATTTTTACAGGTGCTATGAAAAATCCTAGCGAGTTAGGAAGTGATTATCTAGCTAATATTAGCAATGCAATTACTCTAGCAAATAGTGAGTTAGCAAGGGGTTTAGGTGTGCTTTGTGTATTAAATGATAGTGTTCATTCAGCACAATTTATCCATAAAAGCAATTCATTTAGTCTTGAAACTTTTACAAGTTTTAATCGTGGCTTGGTTGGAGAGATTAAAGAAGGTAGGTTTTATTTATTTAATAATAATTATAAAAGGCTAAAACTAAAGCCTTTAAAAGAAATTACTAAAAAAGTAGCCTTACTAAAAATGTGCCTTGATTTTGACAATGATATGCTTGAATATGCTTTAAATAATTATGATGGTTTGGTAATTAGTGGCTATGGAGCAGGGCATGTAATGGCTAGAGCTATGCCAATTATTCAAAAAGCAAATATTCCAATAATTATGACAAGTAGATGTGAAAGTGGTAAAGCAGGTCTTAGAACCTATGCTTATGCTGGAGCTGAAGTTGATTTGATTAAAAATGGTGTAATTATGAGTGAATATTTAAGTGATGTTAAGGCTAGAGCTTTATTAATTAGTGCTTTATCTTTAGGAATTGCAAATATAAAAGGTATGATTGAAGAATTGATTTAAAGGTAAATAAATTGCCTTTAGTTCTGTAGTGCTAAAATTAGATTTTTATTAATTAGTGCTTATCTTTATAAATTACAAATAGAAGAATTGATTTAAAGGCAAATAAATTGCCTTTAAACTTATAGTTTTTCTTTTATTTTTTCTGCATCAAATCCAAAATATTTAAATACATCCTTTTCTTTACCACTAGCACCAAAACTATCCATTATGAAAAGCTCATCGCAGTATTTATATAATTCATAAGACCTTGCAGCTTCTATTCCGATAATCTTGCCTTTTAATAAAGATTTATCAAATTCTTTATCAAATAATTCAAAGCAAGGCATACTTAATACATTTATATTTTTATCTTTTGCAACTTCAAGTGCAAGTGAAACCTCACTACCACTTGCAATTATTGTAGCTTCTGCATTATCGCTATATTTTATAAAATAAGCTCCCTTGCTAATATCAGGAATACTTGTATTTAAGCTTGGAAGTGCTGAGCGACTAAGCGTGAATGCACTTGGATTATTTAGCTTTAAAGCCACTTGCCAACAAGCTATATTTTCAGCCATATCAGCAGGACGGAAAGTGTATAAATTAGGAATATTTCTAAGAGTGCTGATTTGCTCAATTGGTTGATGAGTTGGACCATCTTCTCCTACTCCTATGCTATCGTGTGAAAATACAAAAAATGCTTTCAAATTCATTAAAGCCGCTAATCTTATTGAAGGCTTTAAATAATCACTAAATACTAAAAATGTAGCACAAAACGGATGCAAACCATATCTTGCCATTGCATTTATAATTGCACCCATTGCATGCTCACGAATGCCAAAAGCTATATTTTTACCACCATTTCTAATATCTGCATAATCTTTTAGATAAGTTTTATTTGATGGTGCTAAGTCTGCTGAACCACCTAAAAATGTAGGAATTTGTTTTGCTATTTCGTTTAGACAAGCGTGGTTGCTATCTCTTGTAGCGTAATTTTTACTTAAATCAAGTTTAGAAAAATCTACATTTAAATCTTTTTTGCCTTCTAAATAAGCTATAAATTCTAATTGTTCATCATTAAATTTATTTGCTTTATCCCAACTTGCAAAATACTCATCACTTCTTTTACACATTTTCTCAAAGCCATTTTTAGCTTCGCTATCTATATAAAACTCTTCTTCATTCCAATTAGCTGCTTTTTTAGCTTTTAAAGCTAGTTCAGCACCTAGTGGTGAGCCGTGAGTTTTCTCGCTTCCTTCTAATTCACAAGCACCTTTTCCAATCTTGGTTTTAGCTATGATAATACTTGGACGCTCAGCATTTTTAGTCATTTCTAAAGCCTTGCTAATTTCATCAAAATTATGCCCATCAATAGTATAAACATCAAAGCCAACACTACTAAATCTAGCCTTTATATCATCACGAAATGCTTGTTTTACATCGCCTTCAATACTAATTTCGTTACTATCATAAATTAATACTAAGTTATTTAAATTATGAACATTTGCTAAAGAACAAGCCTCATAGCTAATTCCTTCTTGCAAATCCCCATCTCCACAAAGGCAGTATATTTTATGATTTAACGAATTATTTAGTTTGCTACTAGCAAATTTTGCTGCCATTGCAAAACCAACAGCATTTGCAATACCTTGACCAAGTGGGCCTGTATCTATTTCTACTCCGTGAGTTTTAATCTCAGGATGCCCTGCTGCAAGTGAGCCTAATTGGCGAAAATTTTTAAGCTCATCAAGACTTAAATTAAATCCACTTAAATGTAAAAACGAATATATTAAAGAACTTGCGTGTCCGCCTGAAAATACTAATCTATCACGATTTATATGATTTTTTGTATTTAGATTAATTTTTGTGCTAAGCACTGCTAAAATATCACTAAGCCCCATTGCTACGCCTGGATGACCACTATTTGCACGATTAATCATATCTACACTTAAAAATCTTAAATTATTTGACATTTTTTCTAACATTTATTTTCCTTTGTTAATTGTTATAAAGAATTGAAAATCCCCGTTTTTATTCTCGTCTTTAATATATCTTTGAATTAATATATTTAAAACACCGCTTTGTTGAATTTGTTTATTAAAATCTGCTTTAGTATTTACTATTACATTATTTACTCTTAGGATTTTATCTTTTAGCTTAAAGCCTAAATTTTTATTTGAAATTCCTATTACATTTAGATTATTATCTAAAGTTATTCCTAAAGAATTTGAAATCTGTTTTTTAACAATTGCTTTTTTTGTTGTAAATACTGGTTGTTCATATATTTTAGGACTTACAACAGAGCTTATATTAATTTCTTCATTATCTCTTAAAACTTTTAAATAAATAGTGCTTTGATTTTCTGCAAAAAGTATTCTTTCATTTAATGCCCTAAGTGATTCTATAGGCTTATCATCTATGCTTAAGATTTCATCATTTAATCTTAAGTTGCTATTAAAAGTAATACCATTTACAAAATATCTATCCCCTCTTTGAGTAAATGTAGCACCAATATCGCCCCAATAAACATCATTATATTTTTTAAAATGATTTAAATAGCGATTGCCTATGAATTCTCCATTTAATAAACTAATACCCAAAACCTTGCAACAAGGAGAATTTAATAAACCAATTTTTGTATTAAAATCAAGCTTATCTCTTTCAAATAAACCTTGAGCTAGATATTTTAAATGTCCTATATACTCTTTTTTAGCATCAATAATTCCTAGCCAATCATTTCTAGTTCTTGTTGTTTCATCATCTGTGATTGGCTTTATTAAAGAAAAATCAGTCCTTACTAAATAAAGATTTAAAAATGGGTCGTATTTAATGTATGAATTTAATTTTGTATCAGGTAATTTTACTACAGCTAAAAGATTTTCATCTAACACAAAAGCAGGTAAGCCTTCGTAATTTAACATACTTGCTTTATTTTTTTCATAACATGCTAAATAATCATCAAATGTAGGTCGCTCTACGCCAAATAAGGTCGCTACTAACATTAAAGATAATGCAAGTTTTCTCATTTTCCTGCCTTAAAAAACATATCAGCCGCAGCATTTTTTGTACTTGAACTTGCACTTTCTAAAGCTTCATTTAGTGCAGAAATTAATAATATTTGCATAGATGATTTGTCTTTTAATAATTCATCATCTATTTTTATATCAATTACTTGAAATTTGCCATTTACTTTAACTTCTACCATTCCAGCACCACTTTTTGCTACAAATTCTTTATTTGCTAATTCGTTTTCAAATTCTTTAGCTTTATTTTGGACATCTTGCAACATTTCTTGCATTTTAGAAAAATCAAAATCTTTAAACATATTCACCTTTCAATCTAATTTTTTCTTCATAATTGTGTATTTCATCTAAGCATTCAAGTGCTACTTTTTCATCTAAAAATGGATATTTTACACCTTTTATTTCTTGGTAATCTTCATCACCTTTACCTAAAATCATAACACATTCATTTTTATTTTGAGCTAAAAGTGCTTTATAAATTGCTAATCTTCTATCAATTACAATATTTATATTTTTTAATTCGTTTTCGCTTAAGCCATCTATCATATCTTTAAGAATAGCAATAGGTTCTTCATCTCTTGGATTATCACTTGTTAAAAATAAAGTTTTTGCATAATGACTAGCTATTTTTGCCATAGGAGTTCTTTTACTTTTATCGCGATTACCACCTGCGCCTAATACTACTATTAATTCTTTATGCTTCATTGCTTCTAGCACATTAGCAATTCCATCTGGAGTATGGGCAAAATCTACTATTATTTCTTTATTATATTTATTAGGAATGCTTTGCATTCTTCCCATTACCCCTGCATAATTAGCAATAGCATTAGTTAAATCATCTTTATTAGGTTTTACTAATTCATTAACACAAGCAAAAGCTGCAAGAAGATTATAGATATTAAATAATCCTTTTAAAGAAGAGCTAATCTCATAAAGCTCATTTTTAACAGCAAAAACTGCTTCAATACCATCAATTAATGTATAAGCTTTTACACTATATAAAGCAGGATTTTCTATACCATAAGTAATAGCACCTTTTACATTATAAGAAAATTTATAAGCATCTTGATTTATTATTTTTAAGCATTCATCTTGAAAAAAACTTGCTTTACAATTTGCATAATTTTCAAAAGTTTCGTGAAAGTCTAAATGGTCTTGAGTTAAATTAGTATAGATTTTAGCAGTGAATTTCATATCTCCACAGCGATTTTGTGCAATTGCGTGAGAGCTTACTTCCATTACAAAATATTCGCAATTATTTAAAGTTGCAATTTGTAAATACGATAATAATTCTAATAAAAATCCTGTTGTTAAAGATTTTGCCGCAACTTTTTTATCATTACAAAATGCCCCACGAGTTCCACATAAAAATACTTTTTTACCTAAATCAAGCAATATAGAATAAATTGCAGCAGCGGTAGTGGTTTTACCATTTGTGCCTGTTATACCTATAATTTTTATATTTTCATCGATTTTTAAAAGTTCTCTTGCTTTTGCTTCGTTAATTACTAAAGCACCTTTAGATTTTGCATCGTTTTCGTATTTGGAATTTGAATTGGTTAGTAAAAAATAACAACCTTTTTCACATTCATTTGAATTATCTGTTATGTAAGAATTATCTAAATTAACTTTCATAGTTTTTCAAAAGCTTCCTTTCCACCTTCAAGATTTATTAACGAAATATTGCTATCAATTTGTTCTTTTAAAGCCCTTTCAAGCCCTAATTTTAAAGTGGTATTTGCAGCAGCACAACCATGACAAGCACCAAGTAATTTTATATAAACAACCCCGTTTTTAACACCCAAAAACTCCAAATCGCCACCATCATTATGAAGTATGTGAAGCTTTGATTTTAGGACATTTAAACAAGGTTCAATTAATTCTTCATCACTAAATATCATAATTTTTCCTTATTGTAATTTGTGTTATTGTGCTTTAATAAAATAAATATTCATTAACTAAGTTAGATGATAATTTTTATTTACAAATATTTTTTTAGGAGAATAAAATGGCAAAAGAATTAACAAGTGAAAATATTAATTTAGCTAAAAAAGGCGTTGCTTTAGTAGATTTTTGGGCACCATGGTGTGGACCTTGCAGAATGCTTGCACCTGCTATTGAAGAATTAGCAAATGAATTTGAAGGTAAAGCATTAGTGGCTAAGGTTAATATTGATGATTGTGAAGAATTAGCTGCTGAGTTTGGAATTCGCTCAGTTCCTACTATGTTATTTTTCAAAAATGGCGAAATAGTTGATACGGTAATTGGTGCTCAAGCAAAACAAGCTTTAGCTGATAAATTAAACTCACTATTATAATAAAATGATAAATCTAGCAGTATTTGGGGCAAATGGTAGAATGGGTAAGGAGCTAGTAAAACTAGCTTTGGCTGATGAGAATATTGATTTAGTATATTCTTTTACTAAGGAAAATAATGATTATAATGAGCTTTTTAAAGCTAATGTTATAATAGATTTTTCTACTCCTGCTGCTAGTGTTGAGTTACTTGAAAAAGCTAGCTTATTAGATAATCCACCAGCTTTAGTTGTTGGAACTACTGGGCTTAAAGATGAATATTTTAAAAAAGCTAAAACTTATGAAGGTAAGTTTTTTTGGGCTTCTAATACTTCATTGGGTGTTGCAATATTAAATGAACTTACGAAAATTGCTGCACTTGCTTTAAAAGAATTTGATATAGAAATTTATGAAAAACATCATAAGCATAAAGTTGATGCTCCTAGTGGAACAGCTCTAACATTAGCAAAAAATGCACTTGAAGCTAGAAATAAAGCTTTAAATAAAGAGCATAAGATTTGCTTTAATAGAGAAGGCAAAAGAGAAGATAACGAAATAGGTTTAGTAAGCCTTAGAGGTGGAAGCGTTGCAGGGTATCATAGTGTTGGATTTTATGGAGATGATGAAAGTATAGAATTAATTCATAATGCAAATTCTAGAGCAATATTTGCTAAAGGTGCTATTAATGTAGCAAAATGGCTTATTACTAAAGAGAATAAAAATTATTCTATGAGTGATTTTGTAGGTGAATTATTAAATAAGTAATTATAAAACATATTTTATTTTTAAGATTGCTTATAAAATTGACAATTAGTATTGCTTAATAACGAATAAAAATAATATCTTTAAATAATATAGGTTCAAAATTTATAATCGTTATTTGAGCTTAATTTTTACAATATAAGTGATTTATAAAAAAGGGTTTTTATTTTATAAAATGTTTTTAAAGTCCTTAAAATGTAATTTAATAATTTTTGTAAAACCTACTAAATAGATTTTAAAATCAATTTATGTGTTAAAATTGATAGAATTTTTTATTAAAACAGATATTAAAATTTTTAAGAGAATTTAAGCTAAGATATTTTAAAGCTTCACAAAATAAATTAGTATTCAAATTTATGGATTGTATTTGCTTAATTAAAATATTTATAAATTTTTTATTGCAGAGCAATTGTTGTTGTAAAATAAATTTGTTTTTATATTCTTTTATATTCATAAAATTATATATCAAACTAGAAATAAACTTATAATTCAAAGAATTTTATAAGCATATTATTATTGATTTATAAGTTTATATTTAATACTAATAAAATACATATTTTAAGTGATATTTAGAAATTACGATTTCTCGTAATTTCTTAGTTTTAATGTAAATCTTTATTTAGTTTAATTGCTTTTTTATTAAAGCCTACTTGAAGTTTTCCATTAGTTGAGTTTAGTCTAAAGTGTAGGGCATTTAATCCTGATAATTCTTTAGCTTTATAAACATTTTTATCAAAATTAAAATTAGGATTTGCATTCTTAAGTCCATCACATAATAACAATTCAACCTTGCTTCCACCTAAAATTGCAATACCTGCATCAATTACACAATCATCTCCTAAAACTATTCCTGTAACACTATTTGCTCCTAATAAACATCTTTTACCAACACTAATTGGTGTGCCATCAGTCCCGCTTAATACTCCTAAAATACTTGCACCACCGCCAACATCACTACCTTCGCCTACTATTGCAGAGCTTGAAATTCTACCTTCGCACATTACTGAACCTAGAGTTCCTGCGTTAAAATTCACATAACTTGCACCTGGCATAATCGTTGTTCCATTAGCTAAATGTGCTCCTAACCTAACCTTAGAAGTATCTAAAATCCTTGTATTATCAGCTGGGATTATTGTTTGTAAATATCTTGGGAATTTATCTACAAAATCAATTTCAGGATAAGTTTTGCTAAATTTTAATTCAGCTTCAAATTCTCTTAAATATTCTAATTCATAAGGTTTTGAATTGCTCCAAGCAAGATTTTTTAATAGTCCAAAAGCTCCATTTAGATTAATCTCTCTTGGTTTTACGAATTGTCTTGATAATAAATGTAGTTTTAAATAAACACTAGCAATGCTTTTAGGTGCTTCATCACTATTTAGTGCAACTAGAAAAAATCTTTCATTTTTTATATTTTTTAAAGCTGCTTTTAGACTTATTATATTTTCGTGTCTTTTGCCATCGTTTTCAAAGCATTCAAAATGTTTTAAGATATTTTTGATTTGCTCTTCTTTAAGCTCGATACAAAACTCACTTTCATTTTTGTAATTATTTAGTGCTAATTCTTTAAAATACACAGCAAAAGTGCCGAAATTTTGCATATAATTTACATTTGCAAAATCAATATAAATTAATTCTTTGCTTTTTTGTCCGAAATACCCAACACCTAAAGCAAAAGCAAGTGGTTTAAAAAAGTCTTTTTCGCTTTGAACTTTTTCACAAAATTCATTAAAATTATTCATAAAATCTCCTTAAATCATATAACTTGTTTGATATAAAGTAATTAGCTCTTTATAAAGGTCTTCATCACTTCGTTTTTCTATAATACCATTACTTGGAAATAATCCATCATAAATCATTTGAACATTTTTAAATCTATTAGGGTGTAAGTGTGCTAATAGCTTTGCTGATATTTCTTTTCTTACTAAAACGGTTGGCGGGATTAGCCCTGAATGAAGCATTTCTCTAATCATTGATGAACGATATTTTATGTGATGATGAGCTCCGTGTGGGCATGATTTTGTGCTTACCATTACATTGCATTTATTACAAAATACAAATTCAGGTAAAACTATTAGCTCTAAGCCTGTTTTTTTAGATAATTCATCTATGGCTGTATGAGCTAAATTATTATCATAAAACAATCCTAAACCTTGATGATTTTGTCCTATTACTAGCTTATTTGCACCAAATGAACTTGCCAATAAACATTCGTAATTTGGGTCAAGGTAAGGACTAAATAAATCTATGTTTTTTAAATACACAGGGAAAATTCTCTCAAGTGGTAAAAAGTTTTTCGCATAGTATTCAAAGCATTCTTTTTTTGCTTGAAAATTTAAAGAATTTGTATCATATCCTTCAACTACGAAAATTATCACTAAATCAGCCTTATCAATAGTCCATCTTAGCATTCTTTCGTGTGCTCTTGTGATTGGGTCGGCATTTAGGATTAGGGCTGTTATTTTTTTGGCATTATTTTTTTTGATTTTATTATTTAGAGCAGTTTTTACCTTTTTAAATTCATTATTAAAAATCTCAACCTTTCCTGCTATGCAAGGATTTAATTCTTTATCTAATTTGCAAGTATTTGCACTAAATATATTTGTATATGCTTTATCATTATCAAAAGTAGTTGCTTGAGTGATTTTTCCTACTTTTTTATCATTTAATATTAATGTAATTTCATTGTTAAATTGATAGTTTTTAATATTATCATTTAATTCATAATTAGGAGAAAAAGCTAAAGTACAGGCTGATATATTTTTATCAATTGTGGCGGAATTAAATTCCTTAAAAACTTCTTCTTTATTTGGTAAATATCCATTGGTATTAAAAGAATTAATTTCAATTAAACTTAATATACTTAATTCTTTTTCAGTAATTTTTATTTCTTTTATTTTATTTTTTATTGATTCCATATTTTCTCCTTTTTTCCCAAAGTGATTTTCTGCTTAATCCTAATTTTTTACTAAGTTCTGTATCAGAATAGCTTTTTTGCCAATGAATTATCATATTTTTTATGTAATCATCAATTGTTAGAATTTCTCCTAATGCTAGTGTATTTGAATTGTCTTCTAGCTCAATTATGTTAAAGCCTTCAATATCGGCATTTCCATTAGTGTGAAATATAAAATTTTGCCCTTTACTAAGCTTGATAATTTGCTCTAATTTAGAGCCTTTTAAAACTTGAAAATTTGTAAAATACCTAATATCTCTATCTCCTACTAATAAATTATTTAGATTAAATGAGCTACTTAAATCAGTAAAATGAATATTTACATTATGAGAAAATACATAATTAAAAACATAGCTATCTGCTAAGATTTGCTTATTTGTTTTTATTAGTGTTGGAAATACTAATCTTTTTGCTGTATGAAATTTTGAATCAATAACTGATTTTATATAGCTACTTAGTGCGGTATTTTGAGCTTTTAGCTTGTTGTAGCCATAAAAATAGTTTATTTTTCTAATAAGTTCTTCTATCATAAAAGGTTTTTGTATGTAATCATATGCTCCAGCTTCAATAGGCATACTAACTGTATCACTACTCACATAAGAAACTAACAATAATATAACGCTATTTTTATGATTTTGAATAACTTTTAAAAAATTATCTATATTAGTAGATAGCAAAATAACATCATAATATTTGTTTTTTATATCTTTAAAATCATTTGCAACTTCACAAATATATCCAGCATCATTTAGCTTTAAAGCCATACTTTGAGCTAAGTAAATCTCATTTTCAACTATTAATATTCTCATACTCGCTCCAATCAAATAATTTCATATTAACAACTACGCTTACGCTTATACCTTCGCATCGCCCAACAAAACCTAGTTTTTCTGTTGTAGTAGCTTTTATATTAATATTGCTTGTTTTTAGGGTAGTGATTAAATTTTTTAGCATTTCTTGTTTATGTTTTAAGAGTTTTGGTTTTTCAGCACATATTGTAATATCAGCATTAATTAGCTCGTATCCATAAGATTCGCATTTATCATAAGCAAGTTTTAATAGTTGCATAGAATTTGCGTTATGATAATTATCATCATCAGGGCTAAAAGCAGCCCCAATATCTCCTAAGCCACAAGCTCCAAATAAAGCATCAGTAAATGCGTGAGCTAATACATCTCCATCAGAGTGTGCTTTTAGAGCATATTCTTTTCCTAGTCTTACACCTGCTAAGATTAATTCTTCATTTTTATTATCTTCATCTAATTTATGCCCTACATTAGAGTGGCAAAACTCATGAACATCGTATCCATATCCAACAAAAATATCTTTACTTGGCTTTGCTAGATTGAGTAATTTTAATTTTTGCAAGTCATTTTTTGTAGTTATTTTAAAGCTTAATTCATCTCCATTTATAGCTTTTATTGTTCCGTTATTTGCTAATATTGCCGAGCTTTCATCTGTAAAATTTTTTAAATTCGCAGATTTTAAAGCAGAGCTTTTGCTAAGTTGTGGGGTTTGAACCAATCTTAGTTCATTTCTATTTAAATAGCATTGTTTTTCTTCATTATAAATTGTATCAACAATTTTAATAGCTGGAAAAACACAATCATAATTTTTAGCATTTAATATAAGTTCGTTTAATACATTAGGATTGATAAAAGCTCTTGCTACATCAGTAATTAACACATATTGAGAATTTACTTTTTCTAAAGCATTTTCAATACTTTCAAATCTTTCTTTACCGCCTTTAACATAAATATAATTTGGCTCTTTAACTTCATAAAAACAAGGCTCATCACAAACAATTATTATTTTTGAAAACTTATATAATTTCTCAAATTCTTTTGCTAAATATAGCCATAATGGGGATTTATTTATATATAAATTTTGCTTTTTACAAGGTAAATTAAACCTAGTAGAATTACCTGCAGCCAATAAAATAAGCGTTATATCCAACATAATTATCCTTAAAATTATGATTTTGAGTAAGTTTTTAACATAATTTTATTTAAATCTTATCTAAAATGTAACATTTTTATAAATTAAATTAAAAATTGTTACATTCCGTAACAAGTTATAAAGATACTATGATTTTTTTAGCGGGAATTTGAAATTGAATTACATCATTTATTGAGTAATTTTTACATAATTTATTTTTTTTACCAATTGCTTTGATGATTTGATTATTGAAATTTAATGTAAAATAAATTAACTCATCTTTAATATCTATATTTTGAATAATTGCATTAAAGCTATTTTCTTTATTATTTTCTAATTCTATAAAATTAATTTTTGTTATTAATATAACTTCATCAAATAATTTTAGATTTAATTCAGTAAGAGCAGCTACTGAAATATTTGCTTTTATTAAGTCATCACCGCATTTGCAAGTTAGATTTATATAATTTTTCTCATTTTTAATCTCAACTATTTTAGCCTTAATTTTATTTTGAGCTGATAGTTTATAGGTAAAATCATCATTGAGTTTGGCTTTAAATTTGCAAAACTCTTCATATTTTTTTAATATATTTTCACTAAAAGCACTTAATTTACTTCCTTCTTTTCTTGAAGTATTTGAAAATAGATTATACTCACTAGCTTTGCTTATTTCATCAAGACTATCCCAAGCATTTTTATAAGAAATATTCAAATTCTTAGCAGCTTTGCTAATGCTTTTGTCTGTTTTAATTTGTTGTAAAAGCAATATATGTTTTTTTGTAATTTTTACATTATCATTTAAAATAAATTCAATTTCTAGATTAATTTTCATAGTTTGTTCTTAATATTTTTTTGTTATTATTTGCCAAAAATACTAAATATGGAGTAATTTTGTGATAAAAAAATTATTTTTTATCCTTTCTTTGATTACACTAGTAGTTGCGAACGAAATTGATGATTTTGAAGCAGAATTTAATCAAGTAGAAAGAGTAGATAAATTTTATAATTACAATAAAGCTGTTACTAGTTTTAATTATGCAGTTTATAATATGAGTTTAAGACCACTTAGCAATATTTACAATACTATCACTCCTCCAATAGTTAAAAAAGGTGTTAATAATTTTTTCCATAATTTAGGGTCTCCGCTTAGATTTATTACTTTATACTTGAGTGGAGAATTTAAATCAGGAACTGCTGAATTAGGAGCATTTTTAGGTAATACCACATTGGGTTTAGGTGGTATTTTAAGACCTTTTAAATATGAAAAAGAAAGTGATTTTGGCTTGATGCTTGCTAGATGGGGTGTTCCACCAGGAGAGCATATTGTTTTACCATTTTTAGGACCTTCAAATGTAAGAGATGCTTTGGCATTGCCGTTTGATTATGCTTTAAAGCCTAGTTTTTATTTAACTAATAATGCTAGTATTAGCGTTTCTGCTTTTGGGCTGATTGATAAAACAAGTAGTAATTCTGCTTTAATTAATGAAGCTTATAAAAGTATAAATCCTTATGTAACAATAAGGGATTTTTATGAAAAAAACCGAAAGGAATTAGAATGAAAAAATTATTAATAATAGCTTTAAGCTTAGCAAGTTTATATGCTTACAAAATTGATACTTTTAAAGATGATATTGTTTTAGATGTTGCAAAAATACAAGATATCTTTAAGGGTGATAGCAACGATAAATCACAAGATTTATTTAATTTATTAAAAGATGATTTAGATATTGAATTAATGACGAAATTAGTTCTTTCAAAAAACGCTAATGAGTTAAGCGCTGAAAAATTAGCAGAATTTCAAAGTATTTTTATAGAAAGACTTAAAAAAGATTTTTCATCTAAAATTGATTTGGTTAAAGGTAGTAGCCTTGAATTAACAAGCACTAATATAGATGATAAAAGATGTCAGGCAAATATGAAAGTTGAGTATGAAGAACAAGTTAAAGAAATGATATTTAAGTTTAGAATTATCAATAACGAATGTAAGTTATATGATATTGATATTTTAAATACAAGTTTAATAGCTAGTTATAGAGCTCAGTTTTTAGATATTATAAAACAGAGTGGAATTAATGGCTTATTTGAAAAGCTTAAATGAATAAAATAATTAATTTTCTTCTTGTAAATTCTAAAAAAGTTTTTATGATAACTCTATTAATTTGTTTAGGGTTATCATATTATTCTACTAAGATAGAAGTTGAAGCAAAATCAACTAGCTTTTTCTTAGAAGATGATAAGGATTTACAACTATTTAATGAAAGTATAAAAACTTTTGGTTCCCAAGATTTTTTAGTATTAGCCTATAAAAGCCAAGGCGATGTCTTTAGTATTGAAAGTATTGAAAAACTTCAAAATATAGAGAAAAAACTATTAAAAATAGATGGTGTTAAATCAGTTCTTAGTATTTTAAATGCTCCATTATTTTTAAGTGATGGAAAAAGTATAAATGAAGGAGCTAATTTATTAAAAGCTAAAGATGAAATAAGTAAAAATAAATTCTATTTAAAGAATTTAATTAGCCAAGATTATTCTGTTGTTGATTTTTTAATATATGCAAATAACCCAGATGATTTGATTGTTACATTAAAGCAATTTGCGCTTGATAATGATTTGATTTTAGGTGGGATGAGCGTTATTGCAAGTGATATGATTACTTATGTTAAATCTGATTTATATGTTTATGGAATAGGGTTGTTTGTATTATTATCAATTGCTATTTTTATATTTTTTAGAAGTTTGTATTTTGTATTTGTTTGTATGTTTATATGCTTAATTTCTCTTTTTAGCACGACGGGAATTTTGGCGATTTTGGGTTATAATATAACCGTTATTTCAAGTAATTATGTAGCATTGGTTTTAATTATTACAATTTCTGTTATAGTGCATTTATTATCTCATTTTTCAGAACTTATAAACTTTAATAAAAATACAGATAGATTAACACAAGTAAGACACACATTATTAGCTAAGGCAAAACCTAGCTTTTATGCTATTTTAACAACCGTAGTTGGGTTTTTAAGTCTTGTTTTTTCAGGAATAAAACCTATTAGTGAATTAGGCGTTATGATGAGCATTGGTATTAGTGTTAGTTTGCTTTTATGCTATTTATATTTGCCTTATTTGTTACTTGCAAAAAAAGATTTTAAAAATGTATATTTTGCTAAAGAGCCTAAGTTTTTATTGTTTTGTGCAAATACTGCAATAAATCATAGAAAAATAGTATATTTTGTAAGCTTGATAATAGTTGTTTTTGCTATTGTTTCAATTCCAAAGCTTAGTGCTGAAAATAGTTTTGTGAATTATTTTAAAGATAGTAGTGATATTAAAAAAGGTTTATTATTAATTGATGAAAAACTAGGTGGAACGCTTCCGTTAGATGTAATTGTTAAATTTAACGATGAAGACGATGAACAAGCTGATGAGTTTGCTGAATTTTTAGATAATAGTGATAAGTACTATTTAACACCATCAAAAGTAGAAATTCTAAAAAAAATTCATAATTTCTTAGAAAATCAAAATTATGTAGGCAGTGTTTTAAGCCTTTATTCGCTTTTAGATTTTGCAAAATCTATGAATAATGGTAAAGATATTGATGGCTTTTTGCTAAATATATTGCAAAATAACCTTGAAGAAAGCACTAAAAAGCAAATTATTTATCCATATTACAACGAAAAATCAAAAGAATTTAGAATAGCAATTAGAATGATTGATAGTGATAAAACTTTAAAAAGAGCTAAATTTTTAAAAGATTTAAATGATAATTTAAGAGAACTTACAAAAAATGATAATATAAATATTCAAGTAAGTGGAGTTATGGTGCTTTATAACAATATGCTAAGCTCACTTATAAGTTCTCAAGTAGATACTCTTAATTTTGTTATACTTAGCTTATTTGCATTGTTTTTAATAATTTTTAGAAATATAAGATTTAGTATTATTGGAATAATTGCTAATTTGATTCCTATTTCATTATTGTTTGCGATTATTGCTTTTAGCGGGCTAAGCCTTGATTTAATGAGTATTACAATTGCAGCAATTTCTATTGGAATTGGAGTTGATGATATAATACATTATGTTCATAGATTTAAAGAAGAAATCAAAAAAAGGAATTTAAATGATGCTATTAGGGCAAGTCATCAAAGTATTGGTTCAGCACTTTATTATACAACTTGCACTATTGTTTTAGGATTTTGTCTTATGATGAGCTCTAATTTTACACCTACTATTTATTTTGGATTACTGACTGTTTTAGTTATGATTTTATTATTATGCGGTTCTTTGTTTTTATTACCATCACTTATAATTAGTTTATATTTTAAGGGTTATTTTAAAAACGAATTATCAAAGAAGGATTTAAGTGCTTAAGTTTAATAATATAATTTGGCTTTTAAGAAAAAATTTTTTTATTACTTTTATTTTACTTGTATTAGTATTATTTTTTAGTTTTTATGTAAATTTTACAACAGTCAATGATAAACTAATTAATAATAACAAATTGATTTCTCATAGTATTCAAAATGCTATAAAACAGCATAAAATTAGACTAGATTTATATTCAAAAGCACTTGAGATGAATCCTAGTTTAAAAAATTTAGACTTAAATACATTTTCAGCATTTTATTATCTTAATGAAGATGGAGAAGTTTTAGATAAAATTAGCAGTGATGAAGTTGACCCTTTAAAAAAATTCATAGAAATTAATACTAGGAATTTAACTGGCAAAACTACTTATATTAGCGAATTAATTACTACTAAAGACTTACAAAGTAGCATATATTTTGCAAAAAAATTAGAGAATAATAAAAATACATTTTTGGTTGCAAAGCTTGATTTAAAAGAACTTTTAAAAAGTGTGAATAAATTTAATACTGATTATATATTGGTAGATTCTTTTGGTAATGTTTTGTATTCAAGTAATCAATCAAAATTAGATTTATCTGTCAATGTAAATGAGTTTAGTTACTATTGGTATTTATCTGGAATTTATCAAACAGCAAGTAATTCTGACAATATTATTAAAGAAGTAGAATATAGCGGCTTTAATGTGAGAAGCTTTATATCTGTAAGCGAGTATTTTAATTATTATTTTGTGTTAAGTGCATTTTTGCTAATAATATTAGTTATGTATTTTTGGAACGCTTATCTTGATTCTATGTTGGTTGAAAATGGTTTAGTAAGACAAGTAAGGTATTGCTATGATTTACAAGGTGCTAGCGATATTGATGAGTTTCAAAATTTTGAGCTAATAGAAGGCTCTGATTTAGAAGATTTGCAAAAACAAACGGCATTTTCAGTTCTTGAATATAAAGATATTAAAAAAGAATATAGAGAATTAGAACAAAGACTTAGCTCTATGTTTAGTAAAAGCACAATTCCTATGCTAATGATTGATGCTTTTACGGCTAAGATTTTTAAAGCAAATCAATCAGCACTTGATTTTTATAATCAAAAAATTACAGGTATGTCTAAAATGAATTTGTATATGCTTGGTAAAAAAGAGCAAAGAGATACCATTATAGACCCGATAAATTTTGCAAGCAATATGCAAAATTCTATTAAAAATCAAGGATTTTATATACAAACTGAACACTATGTGAATGGAGAAGACTTTAAAGAAGTTAAAATATATCCATTCGTTATGAGATCAGAGAGATTTTGCTATGATATTTTGATGATTTTAGATACTAATATGGTTAGTAAAAGTTATGAAAATATTAAATCTCAATATGAAGCTTTAGAAAAAAGTTTCATTATTACTATGAATTTTACCCTTAAAGGTGGTAAGTTAAAAATAAGAAGTTGTAGTAAAAATATAGATAGAATTTTAGGTTATACAGCTTTAAGTTATGCTTATTTTAAAGAGCTTTTACATAAAAGTAGCTATCCTGCTTATATTGAATTTTTATTAAAATTAAAAAATCTTAAAGATAATAGTTTTACAAATTATTCTAAAGTAATTGAACAAAATTTATATTTAAGACAAAATAATGGTAGATATGCAGAATTTAAAGTTAGCTTTAATATTTCAAGAGATTATAATTATGATAGTAAACAAGCTAGGTTTTTAAACATAACAGCTCATCTTGCTTTATTAAAACAAGATATATTAGAAGATGAAATAAAAGAACCTATATCTTTTAGTGATATTTATAAACAAAGTAATTCTATCATAGGTATATTTGATAAAGAATTTAAATGTATTAGTGCTAATAAAGAACTAAGAAATTTATTAAATACTCAAAATGTACCTAAGATATATTTAAAAGACTTGTTAGCAAAAGAACAAGATAAAATTATTGCAAATATATTAGATGGCAAAACTTGTTCTATTAAGGATATTGTTTATTTAAAAGACTTTAATAACATATTGCATCCTAATAAATTAAGCTATGTTGTAACTAAGAATTCTTTAGGTGAGAATTTATATTGTTTAATTTTTAGACAAGAATACGACCCAGCAGAATTGGATAATTTTGTTGTATTTTGTAAAAATAGAATTGTAAATAATGAGAATTTAGATATTTTGTATTGCGAATATTACTATAAAGTAATTGGCAATAGAATTAACAATAATGAATCTTTTGATAATTTAGATTTTGATAAATTCTTAAATAATATTAGAAATTTTGATTTTACTAATGAAGAATTGGCTATTAAAGCAGATTATATGAGTAGATTAGTATCTTTAGTGAAAGAAAAAAATAGAGATAAAATTATGCAAATGTATGAAAACGGAAATAATATTTTTATAGGAGATATATATGAGCAAAGCTGACATATTAGTAGGTATTCAGTGGGGAGATGAAGGTAAAGGCAAAGTTGTAGATAAATTATGCGCTAACTATGATTTTGTATGTAGGAGTGCAGGAGGACACAACGCAGGTCATACTATTTGGGTTGATGGAGTTCGTTATGCTTTACATTTATTGCCTAGTGGTATTTTACATCATCGTTGTAAAAATGTAATAGGAAATGGGGTTGTATTAAATCCTGAAGTTTTGATTACAGAAATGGCTCAATTTGATAATTTAGAAGGTAGATTATTTATTAGTGATAGAGCTCATCTTAATTTAAGTTATCATGCACAAATTGATATTGCTAAAGAAAAATTTAAAGGTGATAATGCAATAGGAACGACTGGTAAAGGAATAGGACCTTGCTACGCTGATAAGATTTCAAGAAGTGGGCATAGAGTAAGTGAGTTGCTTGAACCTGAAAAACTTTGTAATGCAATTTTGAAAGATTTTGTGATAAATAAACCATATTTTGATACTTTAGGCGTAAATGCACCTGATGCAAATGAGCTGTTGGCTAATCTTAAAAGATATAAAGAAATGTTAGCACCATTTATTTGTGATACTACAAGACTTATATGGAAAGCTTTAGATGAAGATAAAAAAGTCTTATTAGAGGGTGCTCAAGGTAGTTTATTAGATATTGACCACGGAACTTATCCTTATGTAACTAGCTCAACAACTATTGCTGCAGGAGCTTTAAGTGGTTTAGGATTAAGTCCTTATGAAGCAGGCAAATCAATAGGAATAGTAAAAGCTTATACTACAAGAGTTGGACACGGACCTTTCCCTACAGAAGATAAAACAGAGCAGGGCGAAAGAATAGGCGAAATAGGAAAAGAAATAGGTGTTAGCACAGGTAGAAAAAGACGCTGCGGATGGTTTGATGCAGTAGCTGTAAGATATACTGCTAGATTAAATGGGCTTAGTGAACTTGCTTTAATGAAATTAGATGTTTTAGAAAATTTTGATAGTATTAAGATTTGTAAAGCATATGAATATAAGGGCGAAATAATTGATTATGTTCCAGCTGATTTAGAAAATGTAAAACCAATTTATGAAAGTGTTGATGGCTTTGGTAAAATTTATGGAATTAGAAGATACGATGATTTACCTGTAAATGCGAAAAAATATATCTCAAAAATTGAGGAATTAGTTGGTGTAAAAATAAAAATGATTTCTACTTCTCCTGAGCGTGAAGATACAATCATTTTATGAAATTTAAACAAATATTAAGTGTAAAAAAGCAAGCTTTACAAAATGCAGAGCTTGCTTTAAATAAAGCAAAACTTAAAAAAACTGCAATTGAACAAGAATTTGAATTAGTAAAAAAAGAATTAGACACATATCCAGAACCAAAAACTATACTTGAAATAAAATTAGCAAATGAAGCGATTTTTTTTAATTTAAATAAACAAAAAGAATTACTAGAAAAAATTAGTTTATGTGAAAAAGAGATAGTGCATTTTACTCATTTGTATAAAAAAGCTTCGCTAGATTATGAGAAAATAAAATACTTACACGATGAAGAAATTAAAAAAAAGAAAAAAGAATTTGAAAAAAAACAAGCATTAGAGTTAGATGAAATTGCAACAATGAGATTTTTTGCAGCTAATCAAGATATAAATTAAGTTTAAGGTTTTTAGTAAGATATTCGATAGTTTATTAAAATAAGGCTATAAACTAAAAATAGCTTTATTTTAGATATACAACCGATATTCAAAAGAATATAATTAAAGCCATTGTTAATAATAAAGATAAATATAGTAATATTTTTTTATACGGAAGAAGAAAAAACGAAGTATTAAGCCTTAAGTGGAAAGATATAGATTTTAAAAACGAAAGCTATATAATACGCTCCGAAAATTGTAAAATCTCTAAAACTATGGAATATTCATTAACACCACTTTTAAAAGATAGATTAAAACTACATTTTGAATGGACTTTTTTCAATTCCGAAGAAGATTTCGTTTTCACAAACCCAGATACGGCAAATAAATATATAGATTTGCGTAGAGCTTGGAATAATTTTTTAAATAAAAACAATTTACCAAAAATGAGACTTCACGACATAAGGCATTTAATAGGAACTTACGCTATTAATCATCTAGGGCTTAGTATGGAAAGCGTAATGCTTACCTTAGGACATTCAAACATTACAACTACACACGGCTACTTAACACGCAATAAAAACCTTTCAAAATTAGTAATTAATAGCATTTTAGAAAGCGTTATAACTCCTTTAAATAACAATAATTAATTTTTACTAATTTATGCTTTATACTTTGGGGGTATGGGGGAAACCCCCATAAAGGCTTAAAAGGTAATCCCTTTTAAGCCGTAGCAATAAAAACGCAAAGCGTTTTTGCTCTAGTTAATGCGTTAGCATTAACACCACAAACGCATAAAAACGCCATTTATTTCAAAAATCTACTAAAAACAATATTTACCTTTCTTATTAGCCCTTTAACGATTTAAAGCATAATTAAACGCATTTAAAGGCTATATCTTTAAGTTTATTAAATCTAAAGCTAAATAATCTAAGAGAGAATAAGAAAGGGCGTGAGTTATGGC